>NZ_JBEZWX010000014.1:0-139607 GCF_040637635.1 Streptomyces sp. NPDC028635
CGGCGGCCTTCAGGTGCAGTCCGTCGCGGGCGGTCTTGCCGAAGCGGAAACGGGCGGCCGGACCGAGGACGGACACCCCCCACCCCGGCCCCGACTCACCCACCGGCCGCAGGCGCAACCGCAACCGGCCACCGCACCGCAACGGGCCGCCGCAGGCACCAACAGGGGCGCGGGGAACGGCGCGACCAACCACAACGAAACCCGCACGAAACGCCCACCCAAGCGCCGCAGGCTACGCTGCGAAGCATGACCCCCTCCGCCACCCCCGCCTACCGCCGCCTCAGCGTCGAGGAGCGCCGCAGCCAGCTGCTCACCGCCGCCCTGTCGCTGTTCGCGCACCGGGCCCCGGAGGAGGTGTCCTTGGACGACGTGGCAGAAGCCGCCGGAGTCTCCCGTCCCCTGGTCTACCGCTACTTCCCCGGCGGCAAGCAGCAGCTCTACGAGGCGGCGCTGCGCTCCGCCGCCGACCAGCTCCAGCTCTGCTTCGACGAACCGCGCACCGGCCCGCTGCTCCCCCGCCTCTCCCGCGCCCTCGACCGCTACCTCGCCTTCGTCGACGAGCACGACGCCGGCTTCAGCGCCCTCCTCCAGGGCGGCAGCGTCGTGGAGACGTCCCGCACCACCGCCATAGTGGACGGAGTCCGCCGCGCCGCCGCCGACCACATCTACCGTCACCTCGCCGTCCGCACCCCCGGCCCCCGCCTGCGCATGACCGTCCGCATGTGGATCACCGCCGTGGAGGCGGCCTCCCTCATGTGGCTCGACGACGACAAGCAGCCCCCGGCCGCCGAGCTGCGCGACTGGCTCGTGGAGCAGTTCGTCGCCGCGCTCGGCGTGACCGCGGGGCGCGACCCGCAGACCGCGGACGTGCTCGCCGCGCTCTCCGGGGATGTCTGAGACTGGTGGCGTGAAGAGCGAAGACACCCCCTTCGAGGGCGGCCCCATGGACGGCCGGGTCCTGCCCGTGCTCGTCGGCCCCACCGGCCACCCCCCGAAGACGTACCGCATCCCGGTCCCGGACGCCGCCGGCGGCCCGCCCACCGTGCTGGTCTACCGCCGGGTCCCCCGCGGCCACAGCAAGCGCCTCAACCTGACCCAGGGCTGGAAGTACACCTTCGACCCCGCGGGCGACGCCCGCACCGGCCGCCTGCGCTGGCCCTGGTCGAAACCCGCGCCCCGGCCCCACCACACGCCACACGCAACGTCGGACTCCGCGCCGGACGCCACGCGAGGCACCACGTCGGACGGCACGCGACGCATCACGCCAGACGCCGCGCGAGGCACCACGCCAGACGCCGCGCCGGACGGCAACCCGCACGACCCGGACGAGTGACACCCTTGCGCCGGTCCGCGCACACCCGGCGCGCGCACCTCGCGGATCCGTCCCAGGCTGCCGGTGCGGAGCAGAGGGGCTGCCCCGCACCGGAGGTGATGACGTGTCAGGAAAGCTGCTGCGTCTCGTCGGTACGACGATGGCGGTGGCGCAACTGGCGCTGGCGCCGGCCCATGCCGCAGCCGTACCCGACCCCCAGCCACAACCACCCGCGGACGCACCGCGACAACCACCCGCAGACACGGATGACGCGCCCGCGCCCCCACTGGCCGCCGAAGGGGCGCCGGAGTCCCTGCCCACGCTTCTGACGCAGCTTCAGACGCTGTACCAGCAGGCGGAAGTGGCCACCGAGGCCTACAACGCCACCGAGGAGGCGCTGAAGAAGAAGCGCGCCGAGGTGGCGCGGCTGGACACCGCCCTGGCCAAGGCCCGGCTGTCCCTGCACGCCGGCCGCGGCGCCGCCGGCCGGCTCGCCCGGCAGCAGTACCAGAACAGCAGCGACCTCTCCCCGTACCTGCGCCTGCTGCTCGCGTCCGACCCCGAGCACGCCATCGACGAGGGCCATGTGATCGGCCGGCTGGCACGCGAGCGCGCGCAGACCATCGGCCGCCTCACCGGCAGCGAACGCAGGGCCGCGGACCTCGCCCGCCGCGCCCGTACCGCCCTCGACCAGCAGCTGACGCTCACCGAGCGGCAGAAGAAGCAGCGCGACGACGTCCGCCGTCGCCTGTCCGACGTCGAACGGCTCCTCGCCTCCCTGACCGCCGACCAGCTGACCGCCCTGACCGCGCTGGAGCGCACCGGTGCCGCCGAGGCGCAGCGCAGCCTGGTCGCGTCCGGCGCGCTGGACGGTGACGACAAGCCGCCGTCCACCGGGGGCGAGCGCGCCGTCCGGTACGCGGAGCGGCAGATCGGCAAGCCGTACGCGTGGGGCGCCGAGGGCCCGGCGTCGTACGACTGCTCGGGCCTGACCTCCCAGGCCTGGCAGGCCGCCGGTACACCGATCCCGCGCACCAGCCAGGAGCAGTGGGCGCGGCTGCCCCACGTCCCGCTGCGCACGCTGCGCCCCGGCGACCTGGTGGTCTACTTCCCGCAGGCCACGCATGTGGCGCTGTACGTGGGCGGCGGGAAGGTGGTCGAGGCGCCGCGCACCGGCGAGAAGATCAAACTCTCCCCGATCGCGGCCCACCCGATCCTGGGAGCGGTACGCCCGGACCCGAAACCACTCCCGGCGAACCCGCCACGCCCCCTGCCGACCCCGAAGGAGCAGGCACCCCCGGCCCCGAAGGAGCAGGCACCCCCGGCCCCGAAGGAGCAGGCACCCCCGGCCCCGAAGGAGCAGGCTCCTCCGGCCCCGAAGAACCCGGTCCTCCGTCCCCCGGAGAAGCCGACCGCCCTCTGACAGGCCGCATCGCCCGGACCGGCCCGAAGCGACCCCCGGCCGGCTGATCGTCGGCCGGCCGGGACCAGCCGCAAGCCGCCCGACAGCCCCCGGCCCCGCATCGGCCCGGCCTCAGGCCGACGAACCCTTGGACTCAGTCTTCTAGTGGTCGTTGAGGTAAAAGTGCCCGGACGCGTGGTCGGGGACTTCATTCAGCCACACGTCGACCTCGATTTCAGCACCCTCGGGGAGGTCGTATGCACCCCCCTGCGAAGCGCTGGCACTGGCGCACGATCCGACCCCGCCCCCCGCCTTGAGTTGGTAGCGGTGGATCCATTCGTTGGTTGTGCGGTTGTAGTAGGAGACGTCGACGAGGGGGGTTACCCCGTCAGCTGCCGTGTCACAGACCTGGACGATGTCGCCGTGCTCCTCGACGTAGACCGTGCCACCCTGCTTGGCGTCTGTGGTGGTCCACGTGTGGTCCCAACCGCCCGCAGGCGGGTCGACCGTCGCGGACGCCGACGTCGCGCCGGCGAGTGACCCGCCGGCGACGACAACGGTGGTCACGGCCAGGGCTGCGAGCTTTTGGCGCATCTTGATCCCCTTCTCGACATGTCCGCGAACCGACTCTCGTCAGCCTCCGCGAAGTTGACCTTCGGACGCGAGACTAAACGGCCCCGTGTTCTGTGACATCGGCGGGGTGCCTGCACGTTCAGCCCGTTGTCGACCCGAGCGCCCTTTCCAGGGCGGGGACGCCGTGCCGGTAAACGTGGCCCGGCGGATCGTCAGCGGCGATGCTCTTGTAGGTCGCCCCGGGCGTGGACTCGTACAGGGCCACGGCATCGGCCTTGAACTCGTCCGAGTAGCCCTTCATCGCCGCGTATCGAGAGGCTGGGCGCGAAAAACACCAGCGGCCCCGGAGAGGTTGTCTCCGGGGCCGTCTGTGGGCCGTGCGGGGGCGGCCGACGTCGACCGGCAACGACAGACGACGACAGCCTGAGCCCAGGTCAGAGGGCCGTCAGGCGCCAGAGATCGAGGCCAGGTAGGCGGCCGTCTTCTCCGGCTCGTAGAAGAAGTTCTCGAAGTCGGCCGGGTCGTTGAACGCGTTCGCGAAGCGGTCGGCCGCCGGCTGGAGCTGGCCCGCGGCGCCGATGAGGTTCAGCACGTGCTCGGGCGGCGGCGCCAGCATCGCGTTGGTCCACTTGACGACGTGCTGCGCGGTCTGCCAGTAGCGGTCGAACGCCTGCTGCATGAAGTCCTCGTCGAACGGCTTGTCACCGTGCTCGAGGATGGCGGCCAGGTAGGCGGCCGCGCACTTGGACGCCGAGTTGGAGCCCTGTCCGGTGATCGGGTCGTTGGCGACGACCACGTCGGCGACGCCGAGCACCGCGCCGCCGCCGGGCAGGCGCCCGATCGGCTTGCGCACGGTCGGCGCGTAGCGGCCGGCCAGCGTGCCGCCCGCGTCGGTCAGCTCGACCTTGGTGGCCCGCGCGTACTCCCAGGGGGTGTACCGCTCCATGAGTTCCAGGGTCAGGGAGAGGTGCTCCGCCGGGTCCTTGACGCCCTTGAAGACGTCGAGCGGGCCGCCGGGTATGCCTTCCCAGAACAGGATGTCGGCGCGGCCGGAGGTGGTGAACGTCGGCATGATGAACAGCTCGCCGACGCCGGGCACCAGGTTGCAGCGGACCGCGTCGAACTCCGGGTGCTCCGGGCGCGGGCCGAGGCCGTGCACGTACGCCACCGCCAGCGCGCGCTGGGGCTCGGTGTACGGGGAGCGGGAGGCGTCGCGCTCGAACATCGACACCAGTTCGCCCTTGCCGGCGGAGACCAGGACGAGGTCGTAGGCGCGGGAGAAGTAGTCGAGGTCGGAGACCGCCGCGCCGTGGATGACGAGCTGGCCGCCGCGCTGTGCGAAGGTCTCCATCCAGCCGGCCATCTTCACCCGCTGGTCCACCGACTGCGCGAACCCGTCGAGCCGGCCCACCCAGTCGATGGCGCGGGCCGCCGGACCCTCGGCCCAGGAGCCGGGAGCCGCCACCGAGACGCCGAGTCCTTCGATCTTCGGGGCCTGGGACTCCCAGAAGTTCAGCTGGAGGTCACGCTCGTGCTGGAGTGCCGTGTGGAACATGCACTGCGTGGACATGACCCGGCCGGAGCGGATCTCGTCCGCCGTCCGGTTCGACATCAGGGTGACCTCGTAGCCGTGCGCCTGCAGGCCGAGGGCGAGCTGGAGGCCGGACTGCCCGGCCCCTACGACGAGTATCTTCCGCATGCGGGGATGTCTCTCCTAGATGGACTTCTCGGGTCCGGTCGGACCCCTCGGTACCGGTGGGACTACTCGGGGGTTTCCTCGAGCGTGTGGGCCACGAGGGCGAGGAGCGTCTCGATGACCGAGATCCGGCGCCGCGCGTCCATGATCATGACAGGTATGTGCGGAGGAATCGTGAGGGCCTCGCGCACGTCCTCGGGCTCGAACAGCTCCGTGCCGTCGAAGTGGTTGACCGCGACGACGTACGGCAGCCCGCAGCTCTCGAAGTAGTCCAGGGCGGGGAAGCAGTCCTTCAGCCGCCGGGTGTCGGCCAGCACGACGGCGCCGATCGCGCCGCGCACCAGGTCGTCCCACATGAACCAGAACCGCTGCTGTCCCGGCGTGCCGAAGAGGTACAGCACCAGGTCGTCGTCGAGCGTGATGCGGCCGAAGTCCATGGCCACGGTGGTGGTCAGCTTGCCGGGCGTGGCCGTGAGGTCGTCCGTCTCCTGGCTCGCCTCGGTCATCAGCGCCTCGGTCTGCAGCGGCGTGATCTCCGAGACGGACGTGACCAGGGTGGTCTTGCCGACGCCGAAGCCGCCCGCCACCACGATCTTCGTGGCGATGGGGGCCCGGGTGCGGTCCGTCTGCCAGGACTTCAGCTCCTCGTCGGGCTCGGCGACGCGGGCCGCCTCGGCGAACGGGGAGACGCCACGAGCGGCGTCAGAGACGACGGAGTCCACTCAGCACCCTTTCCAGCAGCGCGCGGTCCGGCCGGCCCGTGCCGTGGCCGGTGCCCGTTCCGTACACGCGGATCTTTCCCTGGTCCGCGAGGTCGCTCAGCAGGACGCGGACCACACCGAGCGGCATCTTCAGCAGCGCGGCGATCTCGGCCACCGTGCGCATACGGCGGCACAGTTCGACGATGGCCCGCATCTCCGGCATCACGCGGGTGGTGAGCGTACCCTTCGTGATCTCCTTGCGCTCCTCGGGGGCGTCCAGCGCGGCCACGAACGTCTCGACGAGCAGCACGTGGCCGAAGCGGGTACGGCCGCCGGTGAGCGAGTAGGGGCGCACACGGGCGGGTTTGCGGTCGCCGCCGCGCACCGGCAACCGGCCCTTCGCGGCGTGGGACATGCTGCTCATCGCTCGCTCCCCATCGAGGAGGACTCCAGGGATTTACGCAGTTCGCTGCGGAGTTCGGGGGTCAGCACATGCCCGGCGCGGCCCACGAACAGGGCCATGTGGTACGCCACGACGCTCATGTCGCACTCCGCGGAGCCGTGCACGCCGAGCAGCGAGCCGTCGCTGATCGACATCACGAACAGGCTGCCTTCCTCCATGGCGACCATCGTGTGCTTGACCGCGCCGCCGTCCATCAGCTTGGCCGCGCCGATGGTGAGGCTGCCGATGCCGGAGACGATGGTGGCGAGGTCGGCGGCGGAGCCGCGGGGGCCGGTGGTCCGGGTGGCCTGCTGGGCCTGCCTGGCCTCGTCGTTGCGGTCCTGGTCGGAGGAGAGCAGCAGCAGGCCGTCGGAGGAGACCACGGCGACCGAGACGATGCCGGGGACCTCCTCGACGAGGTTGCTCAACAGCCAGTGCAGGTTGCGGGCTTCACTGCTCAGACCGAAGGTACTGGGCGCGGTCAACTGCTTGCCTCCTCGACTGTGCCCCCCGTGGCGTCTTGTGTAGGTCGTCGCTCCGCGGGCTGCGCCGCGGATGTCCTGGTCTGGCCCGTCTGCTCGGCGATCTCCGCCTGGGCGTCGCGGTAGCCGGCGGTGGCGCCCTGGCGGAAGCCGCCGAGCCGCCGGCGCAGGGCCTCGGCGTCCACGGACTTGGTCCGGGGGCGCTCCGCCTGGGCGGGCGCGGTGATCTTCGGGGTGCGCTTGGGGAGGCCCTTCGCGGTGTACTGGTCCTCCTCGTCCGCGGTGCGCTCGTGCTCCGCCTCGGCCTCGGCTGCGCCGTCAGCGGGTTCGTCGCCGTCGGCGGCCACGGCTTCGGGGGCGGCCGGCGCCGGCGCGCTTTCGGACGCGGGCGCGGGGGCCGTCTCCTCCGACTTCGGGGACGGGATCAGCAGCTCCATCGTCATCTCGGCGGGAGACTCCGCGGGCACCGCGGCCGGCGATACGGCGTCCTCGGCCGGCGTCGGCTCGGCGACCGGCGCCGGTGTTGCGGTCTGCGCCGGTGCCGCGGTCTGCGTCGGCTCCGCGGCCTGCGTCGGTGCCGGCTCCTGGGCCGGCGCGTCGCCCGGCGCCGGCTGCTGCGCCGTGTCCTGCTCGGACGCGCGCTCCCCGGCCTGCGCCCGCTCCCGGTCCCGTACCGCCTTCTCCGCGAGCGCGACCAGGCGGTCGCCCTCGCTCGTGCGGCCGTGCAGGACGTTGGAGTTGGCCTCGGCGTCGGCGCCCGGCAGGGAGAAGCTCTGGGTGGTGCTCGCGGTGTGCGCGGGCGGGGCGACCGCGGCCGGCGGGGCGGCGGCCAGCAGCGACTGCGGCAGGACGACGACCGCTGCCGTGCCGCCCTGCTTCTGCTCGCGCAGCCGCACCCGCACGCCGTGCCGGTGGGCGAGGCGGGCCACGACGTAGAGGCCGAGGCCGAGACCCTCCTCGCCCTCCTGGTCGTAGGGCGTTTCCGGGTCGAAGGCGGTGAGGCGGGCGTTGAGCCGCTGCATCCGCTCGTCCGTCATGCCGATGCCCTCGTCCTGGACGGAGAGCATGACCTCGCCGTTCTCCAGCAGCCAGCCGGAGACCTCGACGGGCACGTCGGGCGGGGAGAACGCGGTGGCGTTCTCCATGAGCTCGGCCAGCAGGTGGGAGAGGTCGTCGGCGGCGAATCCGGCCACGTGCGCGTGCGGCGGGAGGGCCGCGATGCGGACGCGTTCGTAGCGCTCGATCTCGCTGACGGCCGCGCGGACGACGTCGACCAGCGGGACGGGGCCCGCGTGCTGCTGGACGTGCTCGGTACCGGCGAGGACGAGGAGGTTCTCGCTGTGCCGGCGCATGACCGTGGCGAAGTGGTCGAGCTTGAACAGGGTGGCGAGGCGGTCGGGGTCCTGCTCGCGCTCCTCCAGGCCCTCGATGACGGCGAGCTGACGCTCCACCAGGCCGAGCGTGCGCAAGGCGAGGTTGACGAAGGTGGAGCCGATGCTGGTGCGCACCTTGTCGAGCTGGGCGGCGGACTCGGCGAGTTCGGCGCGCAGTTCCTCGCGGGCGTCGGCCATCTTCTGCCGCTGGCCGACCAGGTGCTTGCGGTCGGACTCCAGGGTGCCGACGCGCTCGGCGAGGGCGACGGCGTGCGCGTGCAGGGCGTTGACGGAGCGGACGACCTGGGCGAACTCGTCGTTGCGGCCGGTGAACTTCACCGGTTCCTGCGTGGCCGGGTCCTCGGCCTCGGCCAGGCGGGCCGAGCCGCGCCGCAGCACCGACAGCGGGCGGGTGAGGCTGCGGGCCATGGCGGTGGCGATGCCGACGGCGAGCAGGATCAGCGCGCCGAGGACCGCGATGCGGATCTCCAGCGCGGTGACGTCGTCGTCGCGCAGCTGCTCCAGGGCCTTGGTGCGGTGCTCGTAGAGCGCGGCCTCCGCGCCGCGCATCAGCTCGATCCGCGCGGACAGGGCCGCGTCGAGTTTGCGGGCGGAGGTGTCGAGCTCGTCGTCGTCCAGGGCGGGCTGGTCGGTGAGGCGGGCGAGGTACTTCTCGGCGGTCGTGGTCTCCGGTCCGGTGACCGTGGAGTCGTACGACGACACCGCCTGCCGGGGCGCCGACTCGTGGAAGTCGGCGAGGGCCGCGTCGGAGCGCAGCCGGGCCTGCTGGGCGGCGGCGGTGAGCGCGTCGCGCTGCTTGGCGGCGGACGAGGAGGAGTCCGAGCCCGTCTCGGGCAGGCCGGTGACCGGGTCGACGGTGTTCTGCGTGCCACCGGGGACGTTGAGCGCGGCGACCAGCAGGCCTCGGGTGGCGGCGGCCTGCTGGACGGCGGAGTCCAGCTCGGCGAGGGCGTAGGCGCCGGAACCGGCGCGCGGCGGGCTCTGCTGCGCGAGCTGCTCGGTGAGCCGGTGCAGTTCGGTGATCGCGGCGGAGTACGCCTGGTGGGCCTCGAGCGCGCCGCTGCGTCCGGTGAGCGCGGCCCGGCGGACGGCGGCGATGCCGTCGAGGTCGGCGCGCAGGGCGGCGGGCAGGTCGGTGTCGGCGCGCAGTTCCTCGACCTGCCGGTCGACGCGGGCGCTGCGCTGCTCGTCGGGCGCCTTCGCCTTGGGACGGCCGGCGGCGACGTACGAGGTGACGTCGTCGCGTTCGTCGGCGAGGGCGTGGGCGAGGGTCAGCGCCTCCTGGGTCTGCCCGGCGAGGGTGACCAGGTCCTGGGTGTCCTTCAGCTGCCCGGAGGCGGCGATGACGGACGGGGCGCCGGCGCCGGCGATGGCGGCTGCCACCACCGCCACGGCGACGATCAGCCGATTGCGGACGTGGGTGGGGCGGCCCTTGCCGACGACGGGGGGCTGTGCGCCCCCTTCGGGGGCCGACTGCCTGCCTGTGCGCCGAGGCCGCGTCTTCTGCACCGGTGCTCGCATTCCTGTACTCGTGTAGCCATGGGACCGGATGACACACCGTCAATCGGCGCGTGCGTCCGGTACGGTTCCCGACCCTCCCAGTGCCGGTGGGCAGCGGGCGGGCATCATCTGCCCCGCCACCCGAAGGAGTGAACATCGGGGACGAGTTGGCGGGCAAGTTCCTCTGGCGTGTGCAGCGCCCTTGCGCGGCGGGCCGGTTGGACGTCTGCGGCGCGCTTTGGCAGGATTCGCCGCCACGCCTCGGCGGAGTGAACCATTCCCTCCCAAAACCGGCGGCGCGGCGGCGCCGGTACGGCGAACCCGCGATGTTTGCCAGCCGTTCGCGGAGCATGTGAAGGGCTCGTGCAGACTGGCTGGATGCGTACGGAACTCGTCTCGGAACCCGGTGATCCGATCCGCCCCAACGAGGACTTCGCCGGCATCGGAGTACCCGCTTCCGGACAGGGCGGGTCGCTCGTCGTCCTGGACGGGGTGACGCCGCCCCGGAACGGGGACACGGGCTGTCTGCATTCGGTCCCCTGGTACACGGCCCGGCTCGGCGGAGCACTGACCGAACTGACCGTTTCGCTCCTGGATGTTCCCCTGGCGGAGGTCCTCTCCCGCGCCATCGCGCGTACCGCCGCCGCACACGCCGGGACCTGTGACCTTTCTCACCCGCGGACCCCGCAGGCAACCGTGGTCGTGGCGCGCTGGTCCGCGGCCCTCGTCGAGTACCTGGTGCTGTCCGATTCCGCGCTGCTGGTGCACTCCCCGGCGGGCGCGGTGACGGCGGTCCTGGACGACCGGCTGGCCCGGCTGCCGCGCGCCGCGCTGGCCACGGACGAGATGATCGACGCGCACCTGCGCAACAAGGAGGGCGGCTTCTTCACGGCGGCGGCCGACCCCTCGGTGGCCGGCCGCGCGGTCACCGGCTCCCTGCCGCGCGAGGAGGTGAGCGCGCTGGCCGCGCTGACCGACGGGGCGACGCGCTGGGTGGAGAAGTTCCGCGAGGGCGACTGGGCGGACTGCCTCAGGCTGATCCAGAAGGAGGGCGCCCAGGCCCTGGTGGCCCGCGTCCGCTCCCTGGAGCGCGCGGACGCGCAGGCACGCGTCCGCCTGGGCGGCAGCAAGACCCACGACGACGCGACGGTGGTCTACGCGGAGTGGTGACCCCCGGCCGCACCGCCGGCCGTGACGGCGGTCCGCGCGGGGTGGTCCCCCACGGAGACGCCGCCCGTCCGCGCGGAGTGGTCACTCACGGAAACGTCCACCCGTCGTGACGGCGATCCGCGCGGAGTGGTCACCCATGACCCCGCAGCCGTCGGCCGTATCCGAAGGCGTGGGCGTCACTTCTCCATGCCCCGGTTCAGCTGGTGGAGCAACCGGGCCAGTTCGGCCACCTCGCGGCGGTTCCAGTGGGCGAGCTTGCTGACGTAGCGGGCGCGGCGGGCCTCGCGGACGCTGCCCACCCGGCGGTGGCCCTCCTCGGTGAGGTGGACCAGCCAGGCGCGGCCGTCGGCCGGGTCGGGTTCGCGGGCCACCAGGCCCAGCTCCTCCAGGGCCCGCAGCTGACGGGACATGGTGGCCTTGCCGACGCCGATGTAGGCGGCCAGTTCGGTGGCGCGCTGCCGGCCGCACTCGTCCAGCCGGACCAGCAGGCCGTAGGCGGCCGACTCCAGGTCCGGGTGGACCTCGCGGGCCATCTCGCCCTGGCTCGCACGGGCCCGGCGCAGGAAGACCGTCAGCTCGCGTTCCAGCGCCAGGAACTCCTGGTCCACACCATTCGGCGTCGCCCCGGGTTCGTCCCGATGCTCCGCGCCGTTCGCGTCCTCGTGCACGTCAGTCCCCTGATCCGGTTTCCCGATCCTGAAAGTTTCCGCCAGGCGCCCACCATCGCCGCAGCTTGGTCAGTATTTCGCAGGGCTAGACCAACGGCGGCGTCCGGACCCCTTCCCTCCATACGGTCTACGTGCGTAGCTTCTTTTACCAGGCCCCTGACTGGCATGCCCACGCCAGTCACGATCGGGCCACCTGTGCAGCACGTCGTCCAGCGTTCCCCACCGACGTCCAGCGTTCCCCACCGACGCCTTCGGAGGCACGTCATGCCCGTGCACAGACCCGGTTCCGCACGCCCCCGCCTGCTCGCCTCGCTCGCGGCGGCCGGCCTCGCGGTGCTCTCCCTCGCCCTGCCCGCTTCCGCCCGGCCGGCCGACGTCCCCGCACGCGGCTCCGCCTACATGGGCATGGGCGTCCTGGCCCACGACGGCAGCAGCGGCACGCCCAGCACCGGTGACGCCGCCCAGACGGAGGGCGTCGACGTCTCCGGCCACCAGGGCAACGTCGCCTGGTCCACGCTGTGGAGCAGCGGCGTGCAGTGGTCGTACGTCAAGGCCACCGAGGGGACGTACTACACGAACCCCTACTTCGCGCAGCAGTACAACGGCTCCTACAACGTCGGCATGATCCGCGGCTCGTACCACTTCGCGACGCCCGACACCACCAGCGGCGCCACCCAGGCCAACTACTTCGTCGACCACGGCGGCGGCTGGTCGCGCGACGGCAAGACCCTGCCGGGCGCCCTCGACATCGAGTGGAACCCCTACGGCGCCGCCTGCTACGGCAAGACGCAGAGCGGGATGGTCACCTGGATCCGCGACTTCCTGAACCAGTACAAGGCCCGCACGGGCCGCGACGCCGTCATCTACACGGCGACGAGCTGGTGGACCCAGTGCACCGGCAACTACGGCGGCTTCGCCACCACCAACCCGCTGTGGATCGCCCGGTACGCCACCGATCCGGGCACGCTGCCGGCCGGCTGGGCGTACTACACGATGTGGCAGTACACCTCGTCCGGCCCGACCGTCGGCGACCACGACAAGTTCAACGGGGCCTACGACCGGCTCCAGGCGCTGGCCAACGGCTAGCGCACACCCCGCGCCGACGGCCTGCGCGCGCTGCGTGCCGGCGACGGCGGCCGGGTACGGGTCGGGCCCGGGCCTCCCTCACGGGGCCCGGGCCTTCCCTCGTCCGGTCGCGTCCGTCACCGCGCGGCCGGCGTCCGAGCGGTCGCGTCCTCCCCCAGTGCTCGACGCCTGGGAGGACTCCCTACGCCGCGACCGGAACCTCCGGCGCCGCCTCGCTCGTGGCGGGCGCGAGCGCCAGCTCCAGGACCTGCCGGACGTCGGTCACGGCGTGCACGTCCAGCGTGTCCAGCACCTCGGCCGGGACGTCGTCCAGGTCGGGCTCGTTGCGCTTGGGGATGATCACCGTGGTCACCCCGGCGCGGTGGGCGGCGAGCAGCTTCTGCTTCACGCCGCCGATGGGCAGCACCCGGCCGGTCAGCGACACCTCGCCCGTCATCGCCACGTCGGTGCGGACCAGACGCCCGGAGAGCAGGGACGCCAGGGCCGTCGTCATCGTGATGCCGGCGCTCGGGCCGTCCTTGGGGACCGCGCCCGCCGGGAAGTGGATGTGCACGCCCCGGTCCTTCAGATCGCCCACCGGCAGTTCCAGTTCGGCACCGTGGCTGCGCAGGAAGCTCAGCGCGATCTGCGCGGACTCCTTCATCACGTCACCGAGCTGACCGGTGAGGGTCAGTCCGGCGGCGCCGGTCTCCGGGTCGGCCAGGGACGCCTCGACATAGAGGACGTCGCCGCCGGCGCCGGTGACCGCGAGGCCGGTCGCCACACCGGGGACGGCGGTGCGGCGCTCGGCCGGGTCCTGGGCGGACTCGGGCACGTGGTGCGGGCGGCCGATCAGGTCGCGCAGAGCGTCCGCGGTGACCGTGAACGGCAGCTCGCGCTCCCCCAGTTCGTGCTGGGCCGCGACCTTGCGCAACAGACGGGCGATGGAACGCTCCAGGGTGCGCACCCCGGCCTCACGGGTGTACTCGCCGGCCAGCTTGCGCAGGGCGGCCTCGTCGAGGGTGACCTCGTCCTTGCTCAGCCCGGACCGCTCCAGCTGCCGCGGCAGCAGGTGGTCGCGGGCGATGACGACCTTCTCGTCCTCGGTGTAGCCGTCGAGACGGACGATGTCCATGCGGTCCGCGAGCGCCTCGGGGATGGCTTCCAGGACGTTGGCGGTGGCGAGGAAGACGACGTCGGACAGGTCGAGCTCGACCTCCAGGTAGTGGTCGCGGAACGTGTGGTTCTGCGCCGGGTCGAGGACCTCGAGCAGGGCCGCCGCCGGGTCGCCCCGGAAGTCGGAGCCGACCTTGTCGATCTCGTCGAGCAGGACGACCGGGTTCATGGAGCCGGCCTCCTTGACGGCCCGCACGATCCGGCCGGGCAGCGCGCCGACGTAGGTACGGCGGTGACCGCGGATCTCGGCCTCGTCGCGCACACCGCCGAGGGCGACGCGGACGAACTTGCGGCCCATCGCGTGGGCCACGGACTCGCCGAGGCTCGTCTTTCCCACGCCGGGCGGTCCTACCAGGGCCAGCACGGCACCGCCGCGGCGGCCGCCGACGACGCCCAGGCCGCGGTCGGCGCGGCGCTTGCGCACGGCCAGGTACTCGGTGATGCGTTCCTTGACGTCGGTGAGTCCGGCGTGCTCGGCGTCCAGGATCGCCTTGGCGCCCTGGATGTCGTAGGCGTCCTCGGTGCGCTCGTTCCACGGCATCTCGAGGACCGTGTCGAGCCAGGTGCGGATCCAGGAGCCCTCGGGCGAGGCGTCGGAGGCGCGCTCCAGCTTGTCGACCTCCTTGAGTGCGGCCTCGCGGACCTTCTCGGGGAGGTCGGCGGCCTCGACGCGGGCGCGGTAGTCGTCGGACTCCTCGCCCTCGGTCTCGCCGTTCAGCTCGCGCAGTTCCTTGCGGACGGCCTCGAGCTGGCGGCGCAGCAGGAACTCGCGCTGCTGCTTGTCGACGCCTTCCTGGACGTCCTTGGCGATGGTCTCGGCGACGTCCTGCTCGGCGAGGTGGTCGCGCAGCTGCTGGGTGGCGAGCTTGAGACGGGCGACCGGGTCGGCGGTCTCGAGCAGTTCCACCTTCTGCGCGGTGGTGAGGAAGGGTGAGTAGCCGGAGTTGTCGGCGAGCGCGGAGACGTCGTCGATGGCCTGGACGCGGTCGACGACCTGCCAGGCGCCGCGCTTCTTCAGCCAGGAGGTGGCGAGCGCCTTGTACTCCTTGACCAGTTCCTGGACGTGGCCCGGCACGGGGTCCGGCTGCGTCTCGTCGAGCTGCGTGCCCTCGACCCACAGCGCCGCACCGGGGCCTGTGGTGCCGGCGCCGATCCGGACGCGGCCGCGGCCGCGGATCAGGGCACCGGGGTCGCCGTCGGCCAGCCGGCCGACCTGCTCGACGGTGCCGAGGACACCGGTGCTCGCGTAGGTCCCGTCGATGCGTGGCACGAGCAGGACCCTGGGCTTTCCGGCCTGGGAGCCGGCGGCGGCCTGCGCGGCCTCCACCGCGGCGCGCACCTCGGAGTCGCTCAGGTCCAGCGGAACCACCATCCCGGGCAGCACGACCTCGTCGTCGAGCGGCAGCACAGGGAGGGTGAGCGATGCGGACGTCGAAGCCATGATCTCCCTTTCGGCAGTCAAGTTGAGTTGTATCGACTCAATGCTTGGGCGCCGCGGGATGTTCCCAGACAGGTGTTCGCTGTGAGCGATCAAGGAGTGATGCGGGCTCACGGGCCCCGGGGCTGGGGTGATCGCCGGGAGCGGGGTGGTCCCCCGGGGGCGGGGTGATCCCCCAGGTGGGCGGGTCGCCCCCCGGGGGGGCGACCCCCGGGGCCCCGGAGTGGTCACCGGGGAGCGGGGGTGATCAGCGGGCCGTCAGTGCCGGGTGCGGCTCACCGCGCGGCGCAGGCGGGGCCATGTGGCGATGCCGATGGTCAGCGCTATCGCGTGACCCCAGCTGGTGAGCGGGTCGTAGGAGGACAGCAGGTCCTGGCCGACGATCAGCGCGACCCAGGCCAGCAGGGGCCAGCGCAGCCAGGGCGTCAGCAGCCCGGCCAGCGCGCCCACACCGGCGGCGACACCGAAACTGATGCCGTAGTCGAGGCGGTGCAGCGAGGTGTCCGGCAGCTGACCGGTGGCCACCGCGACGCCGACCGGCACCTCGGTGGCCAGCGTCGCCAGCACGTGCCCGCACAGGAAGACCCCGGCCGCGCGCAGACCGCCCACGCGCCGCTCCAGCGCGGTCAGGACGAGCAGAAAGCCCAGCGTGTACGGCGAGAGCACCCCGCCGGCGATCCACAGCGCACTGCCGACGAGCACCAGCACGGGGTGGCGCACCAGGTGCGCCACATCCGTACTGGATCCCTGCTGCAGCGCCTGCACGACGGCGGGGTCGGCGTACGTGGCGACGAGCGAGGTGACGGCGAGGACGACGGCGTAGGCGAAGGTGAAGGGGGTCGCCCGCGGAGTGGGCAGCAACCGAGTGGGCAGCAGCCGCCAGGGGCGTACCGGTCGCAGCCGGTCCTGGGCGGCCGGCGCGGCCTCGGCGGCAGCGGCCGGCGGTGCGACGCGTGCCTGCGGGTCCTGGCGCCGGGACTGGCCGGGCATGCCGTCCAGCAGGTGCGCGAGGTCCGGCAGACCGTCCGGAAGGGGCGCGTCGGCGGGTGCAGTGTCGATCCTCGCAGTGCGTTCCACGGTGAGGCGCTCCTTCCGTCACCGCCCACCTTTCGGGTTCCGCCTGCCCACTGTCTGTGATCCACGCCACGCGTGACCGGATTCTCAGCAACCTCTCAACGTTCTTACGCGTCCGCCGACCGCGGCGCTTCACGGGCGCAGCAGCGTCACCTCCCGGGCATGGGCGGCCTGTGTGGCCGGCGACCAGTCGCCGGTGCAGTACACGGACGCCTCGCTGATCGCGCCGTCGCGGACGTCGGCGCGCATCAACTCACGGCAGTACCAGCGGCCCTGTTCGTCCTCCCACTGCTCCTCGAACTCCAGGACGAGCCCGGTCGGGGTGGTGTCGACGCGGTGACGCGGGACGGTGCCGAGGAAGGGGTGGCTGCGGCGGCGGGCGGCGACCAGCTCCTCACGGCCACGGGTCTGCAACCGCCACTGCGGCAGGCTCAGGTCGAGCAGGACGTCATCGGTGAACAGGCCCTCGGGTGCGGTGTTGGTCCGCAGGAAGCGCACGAAGAGATCGGCGAGTTCCTTGGCGCGTGCCGGGCCGGGCGCGGCACTCATGACGTCACCCGGGTCGCCTGTGCGAGGTTGCGGCCGACGACCTCCATGGTGCGTGCCAGCTCGGCGGTGGGGCTGAACTCGACGGTCTCGGTACCGGCGAAGAGCAGCGGGAGGTGGCCGGGAGCGCCGTAGTAGGCGTCGCCCGCGTGGAACACCTCGTCGTGGTCGGCGTACCGGAAGACGACCTTGCCGGTGAGGACCTGGCCCCAGTGCGGGCACGGGCAGCGGTCGCCGGGCAGCCCGCGGAACAGCGGAGCCGGGTCGAGATCCTGCTTCATCGTCTCGTAGCCGACGGTGTACGGGCCGACCTCGGCGTACCGGCCCTCGATGACCGGTTCGTCGACGCGGAGTACGGCCTCGGCCTTGGTGGTGCGTGGCATGGTGTCCCGCCTTCGGATCACCGCCGTACGTCTTGTCGTACGACGTCGTCACCGAGCAGGCGTGAGATCGGCCGGCACGGTGTGCGACGCGGCCTCACAGTCGCCAGGCGGGGGCGTTCTCGGGCTGGTAGACGCACAGGGTGCCGGTGCGCACGGCGCTTGCCAGATGGCGCCCCAGCTCGGGGTGGACGGCGGCCACCCGGCGCACGGCGGCGTGGATGCGCGCGGTCACGGCGGTCCTGGCGCGCTCGGCGGGCGAACCGGAGCGGCGGACGCGGCCGCCGATGCCGTACGCGGCCGACAACTGCCCGACGAGAGCGTCCCGCTCGACGGCGACCCGCTGCGACCATCCGGCATCCCCGGCGGCGTCCGCCTCCTCGGCCTCGGCCTCCAGCTCACGCAGCCTGCGCCGGTAGGCGGCCCGGGCGGCCGCGTCGACGATCTCGCCGGTGTCGCCCTCGGGGTGGAGGCCGTCGGGGGCGCCGCCGCGGCGCGGACCCGCGGGCGTGGCCAGCTCGACGGCCGGGACGGGCGTTCCGGGCCGGGCGAGCAGCACGGCGATGTCCCGCAGCCCCTTGCAGTCGGCCACCCGCGCATCGTGCCCGGCGTACCGGAGATACCAGAGCGGGCCTTCCCTGACGAAGGACGCCGGGCCGCCGTCGGGGCCCGGGCGGCCGGCGGCGTCCGGGGGCGGCGCCCCCGTGTCCGCGTCGGCCCCGCGCCCGGCGACCGGCTGCCCCGCCTGCGGGGGCGGCACCGCGGCACCTCTCTCCCGGGCCGGAGCCGGCACCGCCCCCGTGTCCGCATCCGCTCCGCGCCCGGCGGCCGGCTGCCCCGCCTGCGTCGGCGGCACCGCAGGACCTCCCTCTCGGGCCCGTAGCTCCTCCGTCGCCGTGTCCGTGTCGGCCCCGGACCGCCGCGCCCCCGTCGTCGGCCGCGGCGCGGGGTGTCCGGCCCGGGCCGGGGGTGCCTCCTGGGCGATCCGGTCCGCCAGGCCCACGGCGCCGGCGGCGCGGGCCGACGACAGGGCGCGGTCGTGGTGGAGCCGGGCCGCGGCCAGGTCGCCCAGGGCGGTGGCGAGCAGCGCCAGGTGGCGGTCGACCGGGCCGCGTACCGCCGCGCCGATGCCCTCCACGACCCACAGGCCCGCGCAGGGGCCGAGCAGGGCGTGGAGCCGGGCCGCCGCCGGATGCGTGCCCAGGTGGCCCACCGTCTCCGCGGCCTGGGCCAGCATGGGCAGCCACTCGCTGTCGCGGGCGGCACCGCCGAGCCGGGGCGCCACCGCCGACAGCCGGCGCGCGGCCTCCTCCAGGCGCCCTGCCTGCGCCGCGAGCAGCGCCAGCGAGACGCGGGGCCACAGTCCGGGCAGCCGGTCCAGCGGCGGCATGTCCGCGACGAGCCGCTCGACCGCCTCCCGGTCGCCGGTCTCGGTGTACAGGCACCAACGCTGGGTGCCGGCCAGCAGCGCGGCGTTGGAGCTGCCGGCCGCCCGGCCGACGGCCTCGGTCTCCTCCAGGGCGGCCGCGCAGTCGTCGTACCGGCCCTCCAGCAGGGCCCGCGCCCCGCGCCACAGCGGCACGTACCAGGTGTACAGGGGCCGCCGCAGCGGTCGTACGGCCGTCTCGTAGGCGAGGGCCTCCGTGTCCGCGTCGGCGAACGCGCCGGTCTCCAGCAGGGCGAGCAGCCGGTGCCGGTGGCCGAGCAGTTCCAGGACCGGGTCGGGGAGGGCGCGGGCGACGCCGACGATCTCGGCGGCCAGTGCCATCCGCTCGCGGCAGTGGTCGGGCCCCGGGCGGGCGTCGCACAGGGCGGCGAGCGCCGCTCCGAGGGTCGCCGGGTCCCCCGCCGCACGGGCCTCGCGGACCGCTTCCTCGGCGCGGGCGAGGCGCCGCGCCTCCGGTTCCACCAGGGCCGAGGCGAGGGACAGGCGGGCGGTCACGGCGGCGCGCAGCGCGCTGGGGGCGGGGTCGGCGGCGAGGGCGGCGCGGGCCTCGGTGAGCAGGTCCAGCTGCTCCCGGTCGGTGAGGTCGATCTCGAAACCGACGGGGCCGGTGCCCAGACCGAGGGCGGCGCGGGCGAGCAGGTCGGGCCGGCCGGCCTCCCGGGCGAGCCGGGCGGCCCGCAGCAGCGCGTCCCGTGCCGTCTCCCACTGCCCGGCCCCGAACCGGGCGGCTCCGAGGCCGATCAGCACGTCGACGAGCGCGACACCGTCCCCACCGACCACGCCGACCACGCCGTCCCCACCGACGCCGTCCCCGCCGCCCACGCCGTCCCCAACGACGCCGTCCCCAACGACACGGCCGAACCCGGCGTCCCCACCGGCCCCGCCGTCCCCGGTGTGCGCGGCGCCGCCGCCCGTGCCCGCCTCCGTCAGGCACTGCGCGGCCCGCTCGTACCAGCGCACCGCGTCCTCGTAGGCGTAGAGGCGCTCCGCCTGCCGGGCCGCCTGGTGGGCGTAGGCGGCGGCCTGAGCCTCGTGGCCGGGGCCGGCGCGCAGCAGGTGGTGGGCGACCTCGGCGGGGGCGGTGTCGCGGCCGCGGCGGGCGTGGCCGGCCAGGACGGCCGCGGCGGTGCGGTGCAGGGCTGCGCGCTCGCCGGGCGCGACGGTGTCGTGGACGGCCCCGCGGAGCAGGTCGTGGCGGAAGGCGCCGCTGCCGGCGTCGGGGTCGGTGGTCAGACCCGCGCCGGCGGTCTCGGCGAGCAGCGCCCGCACCTCGTCCGGCGGCACTCCCGCGGTCTCGGCCAGCGCGTCCAGCCGGAAGCGGGTGCCGAGGACGGACGCGACGGCCAGCAGCCGCGCGGCAGGCGGCGTGAGCTCGGCGAGCCGCGCGGTGACCGCGGCCCGTACGGCGACGGAGGAGCCCCCGGGCACCCCACCTGCCGGCGTCCCCGCCGCCGGCGCGTCCCAGCCGCCTGCCCGCAGCAGCTCCGTGACGAAGAAGGCGTCCCCGCCGGTGCGCCGTACCAGGGCGCGCACGGCGCCGGGGTCCGCGGCCGTGCCGGTGGCCGCCGCCACCAGCGCGGCGACGTCCTCGTGCGGCAGGGGGCCCAGCGGCAGGGTGCGTCCGCGGCGCAGCAGCTGGGCGCGGGCCCAGGCCCGGTCGCGCCAGGCGGTGTCGTCGTCGCGGGCGGTGGCGAGCAGCAGCACGGGCGCGCAGCGGGCGGTGTCGGCGCTCTCCAGCAGCAGGCGCAGCGAGGAGGCGTCGGCGGCGTGCACGTCGTCGAGGACCAGCAGCAGGGGGCGCCGGGCGGCGGCCGTGGTCAGCAGCTCCGCGACGTCTCCGGTGAGCCGCAGCCGCGCCGTCTCGGGGTCCGCGCCGTGCAGCGCGTCGGCCGTGGCGCCGGACAGCAGGGCCCGCAGGGGCGGGGAGGCCGCGGCCAGCCTCCCGCACCGCACGTCGGCCGCGACGAGCGGGCGCAACAGCCGCGCCCAGGGGCGGAAGGCGGTCGTGGCGGTGTCCGGCGGGCACCAGCTCCACAGGGTGCGCACGCCGTCCGCCCGGGCGGCGGCCTCCTCGGCGGTACGGGTCTTGCCCGCGCCGGCCGCCCCGGTCAGCGTGACGAGCGCGCCATGTCCGGCCGCGGCCCTCTCCAGCGCGCGGCGCAGCTCGAACAGCACGTCCGCGCGTCCCACGAACGGGTATTCCGCGACCACGGTCACAGCCCTTCGCCGCACCGCCCCCACCCGCTTCCGAGCGTAGGCGCGCCCCCGCGCCCGCCGCGAGCGCGGCCCGGTCGCGGCCCTGGCCCGGGCCGGCGCCGGGGGTGTACCGGGAGCGCCGCGCGGGGCTGTACCTGGCGCGCCGCCGGGCGCCGTACGTGCGCGCCGTGCGGGGCGTTGCCCAGGGAGCGCCGCGCGGGGCGCCGAACGCGCACCGGTAATTCCGGTTACCGCAAAGCCACGTTCATGCAGGATGGGGTCCATGTCCACGACGTACGACAGTCCTGAGGTCCTGGACCGCCGCGAGGGTCCCTACGGCGAGGTCGTGCTGCGGCGGCACGGCGAGCTGCTGCAGATCATCGCCAACGGATGCTTTCTGATGGACACCTCCGACGGCCGCAGCGAGCGGCTGCTGGTCGACGCCGCGCTGGAAGCCCTCTGCGACCGCCCCGCGCCGCACGTGCTGATCGGCGGGCTGGGCGTCGGCTTCTCGCTGGCCCATGCGGCTGCGAATTCGCGGTGGGGCCGCATCACCGTGGTGGAGAGGGAATCGGCCGTCGTCGACTGGCATCGCGACGGTCCGCTCGGCGAACTCTCCCGTGCCGCACTGGCCGATCCGCGCACCGAGATCGTCCACGACGACCTGGTGGACTACGTCAATGAGACATCCGCCACGTTCGACGCCCTGTGCCTGGACATCGACAACGGGCCCGGCTGGACCGTCACGGACGGCAACGACGGGCTGTACTCACCGGCCGGACTGGCAAGCTGCGCAAGGGCGTTGAGGCCCGGCGGAGTGCTGGCGGTGTGGTCCGCCCAGCCGTCTCCGGAATTCGAAGAAACCTTGGGGAATGTCGGGTTCCAGCAGGTGCGTACGGAAGAGATCCCCGTTGCCCGAGGCGTTCCCGACGTCGTGCACCTCGGGATCCGACCTGAATAGCAAAGCCGTGGTGACTCCCCGTACGCTGCTTCCCTGACGCGGATCATTCAAGCGTCAATCGCAGTCACGCGCAGACCAAGGGATCACCCCACTGATTCCGGAAAGCACACTTCAGGGGCGGGCGATGGAGCAGACACACACCTCCCAGAGCGGCACGACGGCGACCCCCGGCGCGCAGCGGCGGGTCCTGGTCGTCGAGGACGATCCGACGATCGTCGACGCCATCGCGGCCCGCCTGCGCACCGAGGGATTCCTCGTGCAAACCGCGGGTGACGGCCCGGCGGCCGTCGACACCGCCGAGGCCTGGCAGCCCGATCTGCTGATCCTCGACATCATGCTGCCCGGCTTCGACGGGCTCGAGGTCTGCCGGCGGGTGCAGGCACAGCGGCCGGTTCCGGTGCTGATGCTCACCGCCCGCGACGACGAGACCGACATGCTGGTCGGGCTGGGCGTCGGGGCCGACGACTACATGACCAAGCCGTTCTCGATGCGGGAACTGGCCGCCCGCGTGCACGTGCTGCTGCGCCGGGTGGAGCGGGCCGCGCTGGCCGCCGCCACTCCGCGCAGCGGTGTGATGCGCCTGGGCGAGCTGGAGATCGACCACGCGCAGCGCCGGGTCCGGGTGAAGTCGGAGGACGTGCATCTGACGCCCACCGAGTTCGACCTTCTGGTGTGCCTGGCGAACACCCCGCGTGCCGTGCTCTCCCGTGAGCAGCTGCTGGCGGAGGTGTGGGACTGGGCGGACGCCTCGGGCACCCGCACGGTCGACAGCCACATCAAGGCGCTGCGCCGGAAGATCGGCGCCGAGCGGATCCGCACCGTGCACGGTGTGGGCTACGCGCTGGAGACGCCGACGCCATGAGCGACGGGCGGCCGGCCGCACGACGCCGTCCCGGGGAACCCTGGGGCGGCGTTCGCCCGTTCTCGATCAAGACCAAGCTGGGTGCGCTGGTCGTCATCGCGGTGCTGATCACCACGGGCCTGATGATGATCGCCATGCGCACCCGCACGGAGCTGCGCTTCATCACCGTCTTCTCCATGATCGCCACGCTGCTGATCACCCAGTTCGTGGCGCACTCGCTGACCGCGCCGCTGGACGAGATGAACACCGTGGCCCGGTCCATCTCGCAGGGCGACTACACACGCCGGGTGCGCGAGAGCCGCCGGGACGAGCTGGGCGACCTGGCCCAGACGATCAACGTGATGGCGGACGAGCTGGAGGCACAGGACCGCCAGCGCAAGGAGCTGGTGGCGAACGTCTCCCACGAGCTGCGCACCCCCATCGCCGGCCTGCGGGCGGTGCTGGAGAACATCGTCGACGGCGTCACCGAGGCCGATCCCGAGACCATGCGCACGGCGCTGAAGCAGACCGAGCGGCTGGGGCGGCTGGTGGAGACGCTGCTGGACCTGTCCCGGCTGGACAACGGCGTCGTACCGCTGAAGAAACGTCGCTTCGAGGTGTGGCCGTACCTGTCCGGGGTGCTGAAGGAGGCCAACATGGTCGCCTCGGCGCGCGCGGGCATCGCCTCCGGCTCCGGCAGCCACACCCGTGCCGACGTCCATCTGCACCTGGACGTCTTCCCGAGCGACCTGACCGCGCACGCCGACCCGGAGCGCATCCACCAGGTCGTGGCGAACCTCATCGACAACGCGGTCAAGCACAGCCCGCCGCACGGCCGGGTCACGGTCAAGGCGCGGAGCGGGAAGACACCCGGCTCGCTGGAGCTGGAGGTCCTGGACGAGGGGCCCGGCATTCCTAAGTCGGAGTGGCACCGCGTCTTCGAGCGGTTCAACCGGGGTGTGGTCACGCGGCCGCACGGTCCCGGCAGCGACGGCGGCACGGGGCTGGGCCTGGCGATCGCGCGCTGGGCCGTGGACCTGCACGGGGGCCGCATCGGGGTGGCCGAATCCGAGCGAGGTTGCCGGATTCTTGTCACTCTTCCGGGAGAGTCAACCGTTCAAAGTTGACGTAGGGTTCGAAGCGGAGCCTCAAGATCCACGAGCGTCCGCGCCGACGGACACGTGTGATCAGGCACAGGCCCGCACGCCGAGCGTGTCGGGCCCCCGTCGCCGTACCCCGGCACGCGTCTTTCACACCGGAACCACGCTTGTTTCCCGCCATTTCAAGCCCCGAAACACGGGCTGAGATGTGACTTACGCGACGATGAACGGGCCCGACCTGACCTTCACCCTCAGGGAGGCGTAGCCTTTATTCCCGCTGTCCATCACCTTGTGAAGCGGAAGAGGGCGGTTGCCGCCGTGTCGCCACAGTCCCCCAGTAACGCATCGAGCGCACCCACGACGGACGCGGACCAAGCGGGAAAGAACCCCGCTGCCGCGTTCGGTCCCAATGAGTGGCTCGTCGACGAGATCTATCAGCAGTACCTCCAGGACCCGAATTCGGTAGACCGTGCCTGGTGGGACTTCTTCGCCGACTACAAGCCGGGGGCGGCAGGAGCCCCGGTTGCGTCGGGCGGCGCGGCCGCGGGGGCCGCGCAGACCCCCACCACGACGCCCCCCACCACCCCGGCCCCGCAGGCCGCCGCTCCGGCGCCGAGCGCCGCTCCGGCTCCCGCGGCTGCGAAGCCCGCGGCCGCCGCGCCGGCCCAGGCCCCCGCCCCCGCGGCGAAGGCCGCCCCCGCCCAGGCTCAGCCGGCGCGTCCCGCACAGGCGCCCGCTCAGCCGAAGGCCAAGGCGGAGCCCGCCAAGGAGGCCCCGGCCGGTCCGGAGCTCGTGACGCTGCGCGGTCCGTCTGCCGCGGTCGCGAAGAACATGGACGCCTCGCTGGAGATGCCGACCGCCACCTCGGTGCGCGCGGTCCCGGTGAAGCTGCTCTTCGACAACCGCATCGTCATCAACAACCACCTCAAGCGCGCCCGCGGCGGGAAGATCTCCTTCACGCACCTCATCGGGTACGCGATGGTGCAGGCCATCAAGGCCATGCCGGCGATGAACTGGTCGTACCAGCTCAAGGACGGCAAGCCCACCCTGGTCAAGCCGGAGCACGTCAACCTCGGTCTCGCCATCGACCTGGTCAAGCCCAACGGCGACCGCCAGCTCGTCGTCGCGGCGATCAAGAAGGCCGAGACGCTGAACTTCTTCGAGTTCTGGCAGGCCTACGAGGACATCGTCCGCCGCGCCCGCGACGGCAAGCTGACGATGGACGACTTCACCGGTGTCACGGTCTCGCTGACCAACCCCGGCGGCCTCGGCACCGTCCACTCCGTGCCGCGGCTGATGCCCGGCCAGTCGGTGATCATGGGCGTCGGCTCCATGGACTACCCGGCGGAGTTCCAGGGCACCAGCCAGGACACCCTGAACAAGCTCGGCATCTCGAAGGTCATGACGCTCACGTCGACCTACGACCACCGGGTCATCCAGGGCGCCGCCTCCGGCGAGTTCCTGCGGATCGTCGCGAACCTGCTGCTCGGCGAGAACGGCTTCTACGACGACATCTTCGAGGCGCTGCGCATCCCCTACGAGCCGGTCCGCTGGCTCAAGGACATCGACGCCAGCCACGACGACGACGTCACCAAGGCCGCCCGCGTCTTCGAGCTGATCCACTCCTACCGGGTCCGCGGCCACGTCATGGCCGACACCGACCCGCTGGAGTACAAGCAGCGCAAGCACCCCGACCTGGACATCGTCGAGCACGGCCTCACCCTGTGGGACCTGGAGCGCGAGTTCGCCGTCGGCGGCTTCGCCGGCAAGTCGATGATGAAGCTGCGCGACATCCTCGGCGTGCTGCGCGACTCGTACTGCCGCACCACCGGCATCGAGTTCATGCACATCCAGGACCCCAAGCAGCGCAAGTGGATCCAGGACCGGGTGGAGCGCCCGCACTCCAAGATGGAGCGCGAGGAGCAGCTGCGGATCCTGCGCCGCCTGAACGCCGCCGAGGCCTTCGAGACGTTCCTGCAGACCAAGTACGTCGGCCAGAAGCGCTTCTCCCTGGAGGGCGGCGAGTCCGTCATCCCGCTGCTGGACGCGGTCATCGACTCCGCCGCCGAGTCCCGCCTGGACGAGGTCGTCATCGGCATGGCCCACCGCGGCCGCCTGAACGTCCTGGCCAACATCGTCGGCAAGTCGTACGCGCAGATCTTCCGCGAGTTCGAGGGCAACCTCGACCCGAAGTCGATGCACGGCTCCGGCGACGTGAAGTACCACCTGGGAGCCGAGGGCACCTTCACCGGACTGGACGGCGAGCAGATCAAGGTCTCGCTCGTGGCCAACCCCTCGCACCTGGAGGCGGTCGACCCGGTCCTGGAGGGCGTCGCCCGCGCCAAGCAGGACATCATCAACAAGGGCGGCACGGACTTCACCGTCCTGCCGGTGGCGATCCACGGCGACGCGGCCTTCGCGGGCCAGGGCGTGGTGGCCGAGACCCTGAACATGTCGCAGCTGCGCGGCTACCGCACCGGCGGCACGGTCCACATCGTCATCAACAACCAGGTCGGCTTCACCGCGGCCCCCGAGTCCTCGCGTTCCTCCATGTACGCGACGGACGTGGCCCGCATGATCGAGGCCCCGATCTTCCACGTGAACGGCGACGACCCCGAGGCCGTCGTCCGCGTCGCGCGGCTGGCGTTCGAGTTCCGCCAGGCGTTCAACAAGGACGTGGTGATCGACCTCATCTGCTACCGCCGCCGCGGTCACAACGAGTCGGACAACCCGGCCTTCACCCAGCCGCTGATGTACGACCTGATCGACAAGAAGCGCTCGGTGCGCAAGCTGTACACCGAGTCCCTCATCGGTCGCGGCGACATCACCCTGGAAGAGGCCGAGCAGGCGCTGCAGGACTACCAGGGCCAGCTGGAGAAGGTCTTCACCGAGGTCCGCGAGGCCACCTCGCAGCCGGCCGGCGGCGACTCCGCCGAGCCGCAGGACGGCTTCCCGGTGGCGGTCCCGACCGCGATCTCCTCCGAGGTCGTCAAGCGCATCGCCGAGTCCCAGGTCAACGTGCCCGACCACATCACCGTCCACCCGCGTCTGCAGCCGCAGCTGCAGCGCCGGGCGGCCATGGTGGAGGACGGCACGATCGACTGGGGCATGGGCGAGACCCTGGCGTTCGGTTCGCTGCTGCTGGAGGGTGTGCCGGTCCGCCTGGCGGGCCAGGACTCCCAGCGCGGCACCTTCGGCCAGCGCCACGCGGTCATCATCGACCGCAGCACCGGCGAGGAGTACACGCCGCTGCAGTACCTCTCCGAGGACCAGGCGCGGCTGAACGTCTACAACTCCCTGCTGTCCGAGTACGCGGCCATGGGCTTCGAGTACGGCTACTCGCTGGCCCGCCCGAACGCGCTCGTGCTGTGGGAGGCCCAGTTCGGCGACTTCGTCAACGGCGCCCAGACGGTGGTGGACGAGTTCATCTCCTCCGCCGAGCAGAAGTGGGGCCAGACCTCCGGCGTCACGCTGCTGCTGCCGCACGGCTACGAGGGCCAGGGCCCGGACCACTCCTCGGCCCGCCCGGAGCGATTCCTCCAGCTCTGCGCGCAGAACAACATGACGGTCGCCATGCCGACCTCGCCGGCGAACTACTTCCACCTCCTGCGGTGGCAGGTGCACAACCCGCACCACAAGCCGCTGGTCGTCTTCACGCCGAAGTCGATGCTGCGCCTGAAGGCCGCCGCGTCGAAGGCGGAGGACTTCACCACCGGCCAGTTCCAGCCGGTCATCGGTGACTCGTCGGTCGAGGCGAGCGCGGTCCGCAAGGTCGTCTTCTGCACCGGCAAGGTCTTCTACGACCTCGACGCCGAGCGGAAGAAGCGGGGCGTCACGGACACCGCGATCATCCGTCTGGAGCGCCTGTACCCGCTGCCGGGTGCCGAGCTCCAGGCCGAGATCGCCAAGTACCCGAACGCCGAGAAGTACCTGTGGGCCCAGGAGGAGCCGGCCAACCAGGGCGCCTGGCCGTTCATCGCCCTGAACCTGATCGACCACCTGGACCTGGCGGTCGGCGCGGACATCCCGGCCGGCGAGCGCCTGCGCCGCATCTCGCGTCCGCACGGCTCGTCCCCGGCCGTCGGTTCCGCCAAGCGGCACCAGGCCGAGCAGGAGCAGCTCGTGCGCGAGGTGTTCGAGGCGTAACCGCTCCCGCGGGTCGTACATGACCGGGCCGCACCCCTGCTCAGGGGGTGCGGCCCGGCCGTTTGCGCGCACTTATCCTTGACCTCATGTACTTCACCGACCGTGGCATCGAAGAACTGGAGAAGCGGCGCGGCGAGGAGGAGGTCACCTTCGAGTGGCTCGCCGAGCAGTTGCGGACGTTCGTCGATCTGAACCCGGACTTCGAGGTCCCGGTGGAACGCCTGGCGACCTGGCTGGCGCGGCTGGACGACGAGGACGACGAGTAGACGACGGAGCAACACCGCGCGCGTGCGTGCAGGGCGCCCACGGGCGCCCTGAGCCGTTCCTGGGCCCGTTTCTGCGGGCCGCCGGCCGCGCAGGCGGGTGACCGCGCGCCCGGGGCCCCGTGTCAGTCGCGGGGATGGGTGAGCGCGTGGGTCAGGCCGAGCGCACCGTGGGCCAGCAGCAGCGCCCCCGCCGCCGTCCAGCCGCCGCTGTGCCGTCTGAGGCCCCAGAGGGCGAGCGAGAGGCCCGTCGCGAGCTGGGCGGCGCCCAGGGCGCGGGCCTGCGGGGTGGCGGCCCAGGGCAGCCAGGGTGCCAGGGCGGCGCGCTCCACGGCGTCCAGTTCGCTGCGCAGCGCTTCGCGCAGGCCGTGCGCCTCGAGCTCGCGGACGCCGTTGCTGCGCAGGGCGGCCTGCCGGAGCTGATCGGTGGCGGCGCCGGGGTCGAGGCCGGCCGGCAGGTCGACGCCGGCGCGGGTGAGGACGGCCAGGAGTCCGCGCAGCCGGGCGCGGGCGTCGGCGTCCGTGTCGGGGCGGGTGAGATGGTCCAGGGCCTGCACGTCCAGGACGGGGTCGAGGTCCAGCCGGGCGGCGAAGGTGCGCATCGCCTCGTCCTCGCCGGCGGCGGTGCCGTTGGCCAGCCAGACGTAGCCGACGGGGCGGCGGAAGCCCGCGGCGAGGGTGTACCCGGCGCGGTCGGCGTCCCACCACAGGGCGAGAACGGGCCAGGGCGCGGCGACGGCGAGTGCGGTGGCCCAGCCGGTGAGGACCCGGTCGACGTGCTCGCCGCCGTGCCGCCAGGGACGTCCCTCGGGCACCAGGACGCTCCATCCCTCGCCGGCCCCGGCGAGCAGCATGGGTTCGCGCAGCAGGTGGGCGGCGGGGGCGACGGCCGCGGGTGCGGCACGGCAGAGCAGCAGCGCGCCGGACGCGGCACCGCCGGCCGGGCGGCCGCGGCCATGGGCGTCTTCCGTCGGCATGTCCCCACGCTAAGGCCGGGTCGCCGCCTCCCGCTCTCCCTGATCACCAGAACGAGTGTCTTGACTTCCCGCTCCCGCGATATATCGTGAATCACGTAAGACGCGATATGGCGTGTCGAGGAGGTCGAGGAGGTCTCCCATGTCCGAGTGGTCCGTCGCAGAGCCGCAGAAGCTCACCTTCGACGAGCCGGTGAGCGAGCTCCACGTGCGCATCGTCAGCGGCACGGTGAACGTGGTGGGCACGGACGAGGGTTCCGCCCGCCTGGAGGTCTCCGAGATCGAGGGGCCGCCCCTGCTCGTCACCCAGCAGGGAGGCACTCTGACGGTGGCGTACGAGGACCTGCCCTGGAAGGGCTTCCTGAAGTGGCTGGACCGCAGGGGCCGGCGGCGCAGCGCCGTCGTCTCCCTGGCGGTCCCCGCGCACACCCGCGTGGAGGTGGGCGTGGTCGACGCGGAGGCCGTGGTGTCCGGCGTCGAGGGCCGCGCCGAGGTCAAGGGGGTCACCGGGGACACCACCCTGGTCGACCTCGGCGGCCCGGTGCGCGCCGACACCGTCTCCGGGAACGTGGAGGCGCAGGCCCTGCGCGGTGATCTCCGCTTCAACTCCGTCTCCGGCGACCTGACCGTGGTGGACGGTTCCGGTTCCGCGGTCAGGGCGGATTCGGTGAGCGGTTCGATGATCGTGGACATGGACCCCGCAGGCCGTCCCACCGATGTCAGTCTGACCAGCGTCTCCGGGGAGATCGCCATCCGCCTGCCGCACCCGGCGGACGCCCGCGTGGAGGCGAACACGGCGAGCGGCTCGGTCTCCAACGCCTTCGAGGACCTGCGGGTCACCGGCCAGTGGGGCGCCAAGCGGATCACCGGCCGGCTCGGCGCGGGCAACGGCCGGCTGAAGGCGACCACCGTCTCCGGCTCCATCGCCCTGCTGCGGCGGCCCCTGGCGGAGGACGAGCCGTGGGAGGCGCGTCCGCACGACGGCGGCCCGGCCTCAAGCTCGGCCGGCACCTCGGGGGACAATTCCGGTTCCGGTCCGGGCGCGGGTGGATCCGGTGCCCCGGCCGACGGCACGACCGACAAGAAGGTGCTCTGACATGCCTCCCGTCTTCGCCCACGGCCGCCTGCGTCTGTACCTGCTCAAGCTCCTGGACGAGGCGCCCCGCCACGGCTACGAGGTGATCCGCCTCCTGGAGGAGCGCTTCCAGGGGCTGTACGCACCGTCGGCCGGCACCGTCTACCCGCGGTTGGCGAAGCTGGAGGCCGAGGGCCTGGTCACCCACACCACCGAGGGCGGCCGCAAGGTGTACGCCATCACCGACGCCGGCCGCGCGGAACTGGCCGACCGCAGCGGTGAACTGGCGGATCTCGAGCTGGAGATCCGCGAGTCGGTCGCCGAGCTGGCCGCCGAGATCCGCGCCGACGTGCGCGGCGCCGCGGGCGACCTGCGCCGCGAGATGCGCGCCGCGGCGAGCGAGGCCCGCCGTGGCCGGACGGGTCACGCCCAGGACGCCGCGGACCTGTCCGGCGCCGGGGAGGCCGACGACAAGGAGGCGTGGCGGGCCGCCAAGGAGGAGATGCGCCGCGTCAAGCAGGAGTGGAAGGAGCAGGCCCGGCGCGCCAAGGACGAGAGCCGCCGGGCCCGTGAGGAGGCCCAGCGTGCCCGGCGCCAGGCCAAGGAGGCCCAGGAGCGGGCCCGGGCCCAGGCGCAGGAGGAGCTGCAGCGCATCGCGCACCGGGTGCAGGAGCAGGTGCAGGACCACTTCGCGCGGGGCGACTGGCCGACGGGCGTGAAGGAGGGGCTGACCGAGCTGGCCAAGGAGTTCGGCGACTTCGGCAAGGACTTCGCCTGGGGGCGTACGACCCCCGACAGGCCGTACGCGGAGCCGGAGTACGAGCGGACGCCGGAGGACTTCCCGGCCGTCTACGAGCCCTCCTGGGCCCACGAGCCCCTCACCGGCGAGCCGGCCCGCGACCTGGACCGGCTCCTGGACCGCTTCCGCGACGACATCCGCGACGCGGCCCGCGACCACGGCGTCGACGCCGGCCAGCTGCGCGACGCCCGCCGCCATCTGTCCACGGCGGCCGCCCACATCGCGGCGATACTGCGCTCCCCGGAGCGTGACGCGAAGGCGTGACGGGAGGGCGTTACGGGAGGGCGTGACGGGAGGGCGGGGGCCGGTTCAGCCGGCCTTCGCCTCTCCCCCGCCGTACAGCACCCGGGTCACCGACGCGTGCGTCACCCCGTGATCGGCGAGCACCTCACCCGCCACACCCGGCAGGACGGTCAGCGCCAGCAGCAGGTGCTCGTCGCCGATGTGCCGGTCCCGCCGCGCGAGGGCCATCCTCAGCGACTTCTCCAGCACGCCCTTGGCCTCCCGGCCGAAACTCGCCCGACGCCCGGACCACCACCGGCCGTCACCGGCCATGGCTCCCACGCCATGCGTCTCCTCCACCCGGGCCACGATCTCCGACACATCGATGCCCAGCCCCGCGAGCGCGTCCGCGTCGGCCCGTGTCAGTCCGCCGCGCCGCCGCGCCTCGCCCAGCTCAAGCCGTGCCGGCTCCCGCCACTCCCCGGCCCCGAGAGCGGCGAGCGCGAACGCCGCCCGACTTGCCTCCCGGTCGAGCAGGGCGAGCAGCAGATGCCCGGCGTCGACGGTCTGTGCGCCTTCCGTGCCCGCCAGGGCCACCGCCCCCTGGACCACGGCCCTGGCGTCCTTGGTGAACCGCTCGAACATCAATGCCTCCCGTACTTCTTGTGCACGGCCTGCCTGCTGACCCCGAGCTCCGCGGCGATCTCCTGCCACGACCAGCCCTGATTCCGGGCACTGCGCACCTGCACCGCCTCCAACTGCTCCAGCAGCCGGCGCAGCGCGGCAACGGCCCGCAACCCGACCCGCGGATCCCGGTCTCCCGCCCGCTCGGCGAGATCGGTGGCTTCACTCATACAGTCAACCTACGTTGACACCACACTCTTGTCAATGAAAGTTGACAAGGAGGGGCGGCAAAAAGGCGGGCCCGTCCCCGGACCCGCCTTCCCTCCCTCCCGGGAGGCCTTCCTGCACCTGCCGGCGGCCGCCAGGACGGCCTCCCGCTCAGGAGTTGGTGAGCACGACCTTCCCGAACAGCTCCCCGGACTCCATCCGCTCGAAGCCCTCGCGGGCCCGGTCCATCGGGAGCACCTCGTCGATGACGGGCCGGACCCCGGTGGCAGCGCAGAAGGCGAGCAGATCCTCCAGCTCGTCCTTGGTGCCCATGGTCGAGCCGACGACCTTCAGCTCCAGGAAGAAGATCCGTGTCAGCTCCGCGTGCGAGGGCCGGTCGCCACTGGTCGCCCCGGAAATCACGAGCGTGCCGCCGGGCCGCAGCGATTTCACGGAGTGCGACCAGGTGGCGGCGCCCACGGTCTCGATGACCGCGTCCACCCGCTGCGGCAGCCGCGCGCCCGACTCCAGGGCCTCCACGGCCCCCAGCTCCAGCGCCCGCTTCCGCTTGGCCTCGTCCCGGCTGGTGGCGAAGACCCGCAGGCCGGCGGCCTTGCCGAGCACGATGGCGGCGCTGGCGACACCACCGCCGGCACCCTGCACCAGCACGGAGTCACCGGGCCGTACCCCGGCATTGGTGAACAGCATCCGATAGGCCGTCAGCCACGCGGTCGGCAGGCAGGCGGCCTCCTCGAACGACAGCTCCTTCGGCTTCGGCAGCACGTTCCACGTCGGCACGGCCACCCGCTCGGCGAAGGTCCCCTGGTACCGCTCGGTCAGGATCGACCGGGGCTCCTTGGGCCCGACACCGTGACCGCTCTGGCCGATCACGGAGTGCAGGACGACCTCGTTGCCGTCCTCGTCGACACCCGCGGCGTCGCACCCGAGGATCATCGGCAGCTTGTCCTCTGCGAGGCCCACGCCACGCAGGGACCACAGGTCGTGGTGGTTGAGGGAGGCGGCCTTGACGTCGACGGTGCTCCACCCGGGACGGACCTCGGGAGCGGGGCGTTCCCCCAACTCCAGTCCGTTCAACGGCTGGTCGCGGTCGATTCGAGCGGCGTAGACAGCGAACATGCCCCCGACGATAGGTTCCCCGAGGCCCGTACGGAACGCCACCGCGCTGTGACACACACCCTCTTGCGCACCGGCGTACGACGAGGGGCAGCCCCGGACGTCGGCGAGGAGGCCGGACCACCGGCCGCGGGCGACCGCAACCGGCCACCGGACGGCAACGGGCCGCCGCAGGCACAAAAAGGGGCGCGGGGAACCGCGCGACCAGCCACAACGCGCCCGCAGAGGAAACACGACCAGTCCCCGACAGCAGAAGACCCCGCCCACCCGGGACGGGGTCATCAGCCAAGCACCGGTCAGGCCGGCGCAGCACTACCGCCGCGCCACACCCTCCGCCCGGGCCGCGGCCGCGACCGCCGCCGTGACGGCCGGCGCGACCCGCTCGTCGAAGGGCGACGGGATGACGTAGTCGGCCGCCAGGTCGTCCCCGACGACCGACGCCAGCGCCTCGGCCGCCGCGATCTTCATGCCTTCGGTGATCCGCGTGGCCCGCACCTGCAGCGCACCCGCGAAGATCCCGGGGAACGCCAGCACGTTGTTGATCTGGTTCGGGAAGTCGGACCGCCCGGTCGCCACGACCGCCGCGTACTTGTGCGCGACGTCGGGGTGGACCTCCGGGTTCGGGTTGGCCATGGCGAACACGAACGCGCCCTCGGCCATGGACGCCACCGCGGCCTCCGGCACCGTACCGCCGGAGACGCCGATGAACACGTCGGCCCCGGCCAGCGCGTCCTCGAGCGACCCGCTCAGGCCGGCCTTGTTCGTGAAGGACGCCAGCTCCCGCTTCACGGAGGTCAGGTCCTCGCGGTCCGAGGACACGACACCCTTGCGGTCGGTGACGGCCACGTCCCCGATCCCGGCCTCGATCAGCATCTTCGCGATGGCCACACCGGCCGCACCGGCGCCGGAGATGACGGCGCGCAGCTGCCCGATCTCCCGGCCGCTCAGCCGCGCGGCGTTCCGCAGCGCCGCCAGCGTCACGATGGCCGTGCCGTGCTGGTCGTCGTGGAAGATCGGGATGTCCAGCCGCTCCTGCAGCCTGCGCTCGATCTCGAAGCACCGCGGCGCCGAGATGTCCTCGAGGTTCACACCACCGAAGGAGGGCGCGAGGCGCACCACGGTCTCGACGATCTCGTCGACGTCGGTGCAGGCGAGCGCGATCGGCACGGCGTCGACGCCGCCGAACTGCTTGAAGAGGATCGCCTTCCCCTCCATGACCGGAAGGGAGGCCTCGGGGCCGATGTCCCCGAGTCCCAGCACCGCCGTGCCGTCGGTCACCACGGCGACCACGGACGACTTCCAGGTGTAGTCGTTGACCAGCTCCGGCTGCTCCGCGATCGCGGTGCACACGCGCGCGACGCCGGGGGTGTACGCGAGGGACAGGTCGTCCTTGTCGCGGACCGGCACGGTGGCCTGCACGGCCATCTTGCCGCCACGGTGCAGCGCGAACACCGGATCGAAGGAATCGAGGGGCTCCGCACCGCCCTCCTGATCCGCTTTGCTCTCGCTGCGAGGATTGACGATCTCCGCTGCCACTTTCTCTTTACCCCTTAAGTATTCATGGTTTGAGGGTTTGGGACCGCCCCTGGTGAGGGGCGGGCGGGCACCGCGTACGGCCCGGTTTGACTGATGCGTACGGGCACCTACGCGACGGGCGCGCCGCACACGCGCCCTGAGCCCCGGATGAGGGGTGTAAAGAACCTTCTTACCCGACGGACGGTGTCGCCGACGAGTCGATACCGCAAAGGTCACACGTCAGACGCATGGCACGTCTTCGCTCATGGCCGAATATGCGGACAAGGTCTGGACAAACGCTCAACCCACACTCAAGCGGACACGTCCAGGCCGCACCTGACGCCCACATGATGAGATGAACCGAAGATCTTCCGGCCGGAACCCCGGATTCCCGCAGAACATGCGCTGTGATGTACGCAAGTGGTGCGGTTCGGGTGTCGCCCGTTATCCGATTTTGACATGGCGAGTCACCTGAATGTCCGAGTCCGAATGGCAAGATGCCGTAATCACACGAGGTCGCGACACTCGAAGGTGTGTGTTCTCGTCGACCCATCGGCACTGCCGTCAACCATCGGCACCATCCATCCCGCCGGAGGAACCCACGATGACCGCAAGCTCCACCCGTCGTACGACCGCCGCGCACTCACGGCTAGCAGCGGTCGGTGCGATCGCGGTCGCAGGCGCACTGCTGCTCACCGGCTGTGGTGACCAGACCAAGAAGGACACCGGTTCCCAGAGCAGTGGCGGGGCCTCCACCACCAACGCCCCGCTCGCCGACCTGCTCCCCAAGGCCGTCCGCGACAAGGGCGTCATCAAGGTCGGCTCGGACATCGCGTACGCGCCGGTGGAGTTCCGGGACAGCTCCGGCAACACCGCCGGTATCGACCCGGACATCGCCGACGCCCTGGGCAAGCAGCTCGGCGTGAAGTTCCAGTTCGAGAACGGCACCTTCGACACCCTGATCACCGGTCTGCGCTCCAAGCGCTACGACATCGCCATGTCCGCGATGACCGACACCAAGGACCGCCAGCAGGGCATCGACGCCGACACCGGCAAGAAGGTCGGCGAGGGCGTGGACTTCGTCGACTACTTCACCGCCGGTGTCTCGATCTACACCCAGAAGGGCAAGGACCAGGGCATCAAGTCCTGGGCCGACCTGTGCGGCAAGAAGATCGTGGTGCAGCGCGGCACGACCTCCGAGGACCTCGCCAAGAGCGAGGCGAAGAAGTGCCCGGCGGGCAAGACGCTGTCGATCGAGGCCTTCGACACCGACCAGCAGGCCCAGACCCGCCTGCGCGCCGGCGGCGCCAACGCCGGCTCCTCCGACTTCCCGGTCGCCGCGTACGCGGTGAAGACCTCCGGCGGGGGCAAGGACTTCCAGATCGTCGGCGACCAGGTCGAGGCCGCCCCGTACGGCATCGCCGTCGCCAAGGCGAACACGCAGGTCCGCGATGCCCTGAAGGCCGCGCTGGACGCGATCATCAAGAACGGCGACTACGACAAGATCCTCCAGAAGTGGGGCGTCACGGCAGGCGCCGTGAAGCAGGCCACCGTCAACGGCGGCAAGTGACCGCTCGTTCCTGCGGGCACTGAAAGGCAGCACCCGTGACTGTTGACATAGACAAGACGACGGAACCGGCGGCGACCCCGCCGACCGGCCCGGAGGCCATCAAGGCCATCCCGGTCCGTCACTACGGGCGGTACATCTCCGCCGTCATCGCGCTCGCCCTGCTGGGCGGCATCGTCTACGCGTTCTCCCAGGGCAAGATCAACTGGGGCGCGATCCCGGACTACTTCTTCAACCACCGCGTGCTCAGCGGCGTGGGCAACACCCTGCTGCTGACCGTCCTGTCCATGCTGATCGGCGTGGTCGGCGGCATCGTGCTGGCGGTGATGCGGCTGTCGAAGAACCCGGTGACCTCGTCGATCGCGTGGTTCTACATCTGGTTCTTCCGCGGCACCCCGGTGCTGGTCCAGCTGATCGTCTGGTTCAACCTGGGTCTGGTCTTCGAGTACATCAACCTCGGGCCGATCTACAAGGACGAGTGGTCGGACTTCATGACCCCGTTCCTGACCGCGCTGCTCGGCCTCGGCCTCAACGAGGCCGCGTACATGGCGGAGATCTGCCGCGCCGGTCTGCTCGCGGTCGACGAGGGCCAGACGGAGGCGGCGCACGCGCTGGGCATGAGCCACAGCAAGACGCTGCGCCGGATCGTCATCCCGCAGGCGATGCGCGTGATCGTGCCGCCGACGGGCAACGAGGTCATCAACATGCTGAAGACGACCTCGCTGGTCTCGGTCGTCCAGTACTCCGAGTTGCTGCGCGTCGCGCAGGACATCGGCCAGACCTCCGGCGCCCCGGCCGAGATGCTGTTCCTGGCCGCCGCCTGGTACCTCCTGCTGACCTCGGTGTTCAGCGTGGGCCAGTACTACCTGGAGCGCTACTACGCCCGCGGCTCCACGCGCCAGCTGCCGGCCACACCCTGGCAGAAGATCAAGGCGAACGTGCTCTCCCTGTCCGGCCGCAAGGGGGCCACGGCATGACCGACAAGACCGCGAAGCCCGTGAAGACCGACAAGCCGGTGACGACCGACAAGACGGCGGAGCCCGCGAAGGCGGACGCCGCCCCGAAGAAGTCCACCGTCTCGATGGTGAAGGCCGAGGGCGTCCACAAGAGCTTCGGCGCCGTCGAGGTGCTCAAGGGCATCGACCTCGAGGTCAAGCAGGGCGAGGTGTTCTGCCTGATCGGCCCGTCCGGCTCCGGCAAGTCGACCTTCCTGCGGTGCATCAACCACCTCGAGAAGATCAACGCCGGGCGGCTGTACGTCGACGGTGAGCTGGTCGGCTACCGCCAGAAGGGCGACAAGCTGTACGAGCTGAAGGACAGCGAGGTCGCGCGCAAGCGCCGGGACATCGGCATGGTGTTCCAGCGGTTCAACCTCTTCCCGCACATGACGGCCGTCGAGAACGTCATGGAAGCGCCGATGCAGGTCAAGGGCACCGGCAAGACGCAGGCGCGGGAGCGTGCCATGCAGCTGCTGGAGCGCGTGGGGCTGGCCGACAAGGCGCGCAACTATCCCTCGCAGCTCTCCGGCGGCCAGCAGCAGCGTGTGGCGATCGCCCGGGCGCTGGCGATGGACCCGAAGCTGATGCTGTTCGACGAGCCGACCTCGGCGCTGGACCCCGAGCTCGTGGGTGACGTCCTCGACGTCATGCGGGACCTGGCCGAGTCGGGCATGACGATGGTGGTCGTCACGCACGAGATGGGCTTCGCCCGCGAGGTGGGCGACAGCCTGGTCTTCATGGACGGCGGTGTGGTGGTCGAGTCCGGCCACCCGCGCGAGGTCCTGACCAACCCGCAGCACGACCGGACGAAGTCCTTCCTGTCCAAGGTGCTGTAGGCGCACGCACGCGGGGAGGGGGCGGTACGGCCTGGCCGTACCGCCCCTTCCCGTGTCGCCGGCTGCTCCCCGCGTCGCCCGCTACTTGAGGGCGAGCAGCAGCGTGTCCGCCGGTGAGGCCCACACGGGCCGCACCTCGGCGAAGCCCTGCTCGCGCAGTGTGCTCGCGTGCCAGGCGGCCGAGGGCGTCTCGCCGTCGGCGTGGGCGCCGGCGTAGATCTCGAAGCGGCGGGCCGTGGGGCCGGCGAGGACGGGGTCCTTGGCGGCGAGCGCCCACCACTCGGCCCAGTCGAGGGCGCCGGAGCGCAGGGCCCGGTCCATGCGGGCGCGGCGCCAGGTCCCCTCGGCCGCGTTGATCCGGGGCGTGCTGTCGTCGGTCATGTGGTCCGCGTTGAGGAAGACGCCGCCGTGCCGGACGAGGCCGCCGAGCTGCCCGTACAGGGCCCGCAGGGGCTCCTTGCGCAGCCAGTGCAGGGCGGTCGCGGTGAGGACGGCGTCGTAGGTGCCGTACGGCAGCTTCGCCGGCCAGTCCGGGTCGGTGAGGTCGGCCTCGACGAGGGTGACGCGGTCGTCGCCGGCGAAGGTGCCGCGGGCGATGGTGAGCAGGGCGGGGTCGAGGTCGACGCCTGTGCTGACGGCGCCCGGGAACCGCTCGAGCAGTCGGGCGGTGATGCTTCCGGTGCCGCAGGCGAGGTCCAGCACGCGCGGCTCGGGTCCGCAGAACGCCTCCACCATGTCCAGCATGGTGCGGAAGCGGTCCTCGCGGTCGGGCATGTACCACTCCTGCTGGCGGTCCCAGCTCGTCTGCCAGGCCCGCCAGTCGGTACCGAAGGCCGTGGTGCCCGTGGTGGCCGCCGAGGTGTCCGTCATCGCTGCCCCTCCGTCATGGATGCCGTAATACCCTGTAACCACGACCGGCTGTTACCCGACCGCACCCACGACCATAGAGCGCCTTCGTAAGGACTACAAGTGGAACTGGCCTATTACTCGGATTACGCCGTACGGCTCGTGAACAGCGAGGAGCCGGCCCGCGGCAAGGACTCCCTGACGTCGGTGGAGGCCGTCCGGGAGTTGTTCGGCGTCAACCAGTCGGCGGGCCGCCGGGCCACCGACGCGGACGTCACCCGGTTCCGCTCGGTCCGGGGGCGGCTGCGCGCCGTCTTCGAGGCGGCCGCCGAAGGCGACGAGACCCGCGCGGTGGACCTGCTGAACGCGCTGCTGCTGGAGTTCCCGGTCAGCCCGCAGGTCTCCGGCCACGACCACCGCGACGACGACGGCCGCCCGCTGTGGCACATGCACCTGGCCGACCACCCGTCCAACGCGACGGCCGGTTACGCCGCGATCGCGGCGATGGGCCTGGCGTTCCACCTGACCGAGTACGGCGTGGACCGGCTGGGTCTGTGTGAGGCCGCGCCCTGCCGCAACGCCTTCCTGGACACCTCGACCAACCGGTCCCGGCGCTACTGCTCCGACCGCTGCGCCACCCGCGCCAACGTGGCCGCCTACCGGGCCCGCAAGCGCCTGGAGGCCGACCGGTCGGCGAACACGGGCCTCGCGGCCGACAGCGCCCAGCGCACGACGGCCAGCGGCGAGCGCTGATCCGGCTCCGGCGGGCGACGGAAGCGGAACAGCACCCGGCCGACCACCAGCTCGTCCGGTACGACGCCGTAGTCCTCGCTGTCGGTGGTCGTGCCGAAGGCGTTGTCGGCGAGCACCCACCAGCCGCCCTCACGGCGCTCGGCCGCGCGCTTCACGACCAGCAGGTTCTGCTGCAGCGGATGGCGCAGGACGATGATGTGGCCCGGGCGGACCCGGCTCCCGTACCGCACCAGCAGCTGGTCGCCGTGGTAGAGCGTCGGCACCATCGACGGGCCCGTGACCTCCACCCAGCCGAAGGGCGGCTCGGCACCCCTGCCCTGCTCGGTGCCCTGCGACAGCTCCGGCATCACCCGTACCTCCCCGGTCCGATCGTCCACCAGTCCCAGTCTGACCCTGGACTTTTGTCCTAAGCCCAAGGGGGCACTCGCGAAAACCCGTGCCGCAGGGAGTAATGTCCCACCTGAGAAGACGATCACGAGGAAGGAATGCTCCATGCTTTCCCGCCTGTTTGCCCCCAAGGTCAAGGTCAGCGCGCACTGCGACCTGCCCTGCGGCGTGTACGACCCGGCCCAGGCCCGCATCGAGGCGGAGTCGGTGAAGGCCGTGCAGGAGAAGATGGCCGGCAACGACGACCCGCACTTCCAGGCTCGTGCCACGGTCATCAAGGAGCAGCGCGCCGAGCTCGCGAAGCACCACGTCTCCGTGCTGTGGAGCGACTACTTCAAGGCCCCGCACTTCGAGAAGTACCCGCAGCTGCACCAGCTGGTCAACGACACCCTGAAGGCCCTGTCGGCCGCCAAGGCCTCCACCGACCCGAAGACGGGCGAGAAGGCCCTCGAGCTGATCGCCGAGATCGACAAGATCTTCTGGGAGACCAAGAAGGCCTGATCACGGCTTTCGCAGGCCCGCGGTCGGTGCACCGCCGCGGGGCGCGGCCCGTGTGCGAAGGGGCCGGTCGGTTCGTCCGACCGGCCCCTTCGTCGTGCCCGCGGTGCACGACCGCCCGGTTCACGCCGAGCGGTGCCATTCGGCTCGGGTCACCGGGTGGGCGAAGGGGCGGCCCGTGGCGTAGCGCTCCAGTTCGTCCACCGCGGCCGCGGCCATGCGGTGCAGTTCGTTGCCGAGGGAGCCCGCGATGTGCGGGGTCAGGAGCACGTTGGGCAGGTCGTACAGCGGGGAGTGCGCGGGCAGGACCTCCGGGACCGTCACGTCCAGGATGGCGTCCAGGCGTCCCGCGGTCAGCTCCTCGGTCAGCGCGTCCTGGTCGATCAGGGAGCCGCGGGAGGTGTTGATGAGGGTGGCGCCGGTGTGCATCAGCGCCAGCCGGTCCGCGTCGATCAGGTGCCGGGTCTCGGGGAGTTCGGGGGCGTGCACGCTGACCACGTCCGATGCGGCGCACAGCTCGTCGAGGCCGGCGGACCGCGCACCCAGCTCCGCCGCCTCGGCGGGCGTGACGTAGGGGTCGTACAGGAGCAGGTCGAGGTCGTGGGGGCGCAGGAGTTCCAGGACGCGGCGGCCGATGCGGGAGGCGCCGACGATGCCGACCGTACGGCGGTAGTTGCCGGCCCGGGCGTAGGCGCCCTGCCAGTCGTGGGGGGCGCGGCGGCGCCGGTAGTCGTCGCGGATGCGCAGCAGCTGCTTGTTGGCCAGCAGGATCAGGGCGACCGTGTACTCGGCGACGGGCAGGGCGTTCGCCCAGGCCGCCGACGTCACCTGGATGCCGCGCTCCCAGCAGGCCTCGGTGATGTGGTGCTTGACCGAGCCGGCCGCGTGGACGACCGCCCGCAGACGGGGAGCCGCGGCCAGCACCTCGGCCGTCAGCGGGGGGCAGCCCCAGCTGCTGACGATGACCTCGGCGTCCCGCAGGACGGCCGCCGCCCGCGGTTCGGTGAGGTCCTCGGCGACCAGCTTGGGGTCGAGGTCGGCGACATCGGTGAGCCGGGTCATGGTCGCCGGGTCGATGAGCTTGGCCGCCAGGTCGGCATGCATGGCCAGCAGGGCGCGCGGGCGACGCGGAAGCGCAGTGGTCACTTGACGGCCCCCGCGGTCATGCCCGCCTTCCAGAACCGCTGGAGCGCGACGAACGCGACGACGAGCGGGATCACGGCGAGCAGGGAACCGGTCACCACCAGCGGGTAGTACTCGGGGAACGAGTGGGTCTGCGTGTTCCAGGCGTACAGGCCGAGGCTGACCGGGAAGAGCTTGGTGTCGGACAGCATCACCAGCGGCAGGAAGAAGTTGTTCCAGATCGCCGTGAACTGGAACAGGCAGATCGTCACGAACCCCGGCATCACCGTCCGCAGCCCGATCGACCAGAACGTCCGCAGTTCCCCGGCGCCGTCCATGCGCGCCGCCTCCAGCACCTCGCCGGGCACGTACCCGGCGCAGAAGACGCGGGCCAGATAGACGCCGAACGGGTTGACCAGGGACGGCAGGAACACCGCCCAGAAGGTGTTGACCAGGCCCGTCCTGGAGGCGAGCAGGTACATCGGCAGGGCGAGCGCGGTGGTCGGCACCAGCACCCCGACCAGCACGAGCCCGAACAGCTTCTCCTTGCCGGGGAAGCGCGCGACGTGGAAGGCGTACCCCGCCGCGACGCAGATCAGCCCGCACAGCAGGGCGCCGACGCCGGCGTACAGCAGGGAGTTGAGGTACCAGCGGAAGTACACGCCGTCGCCGGTCGCGGCGAGGTTCGCGAGGTTGTCGCCGAGGTGCCAGCGCGACGGCGACAGGGTCCGCCCGCCGAGCAGGTCGCCGGTGTTCTTGGCGGCGGCGGTCAGCAGCCACAGCAGCGGGAAGAGGGTGTAGGCGGTGGCCAGCAGCAGGGTGCCGTTGACGGCCGCCTTCGACAGCGACCAGGGTCCGCGGCCGGGCGCCGGGGCGGGGTGCGCGGACGTCTTCAGCGGCCGGGGCCGCACGGGCGCGGTGGTGCTCATGCCTTCGCTCCCTTCGGCTCGGCACTGCGGCCGCCCGTCAGCCGGGTGACCACGAAGGACAGGACGGCGGCGGCGAGGGCGAGCAGGACGGAGGCGGCCGCGGCGAGTCCGTAGTCGCCCCGCTCGAAGGCCGCGGTGTAGGCGTACATGTTGGGGGTCCAGGTGGTGACGACGCCGGGTGCCGCGCCGTGCAGGATGGTCGGCTCGGTGAACAGTTGCAGCGAGCCGATCACGGTGAACAGGCCGACCATGGCGAGCGAGGGCCGGATCAGCGGCAGTTTGATGCCGAGCGCGGTGCGCAGCGGGCCGGCCCCGTCCACGACGGCGGCTTCCAGCACCTCGCGCGGGATGGCCTGGAGGGCGGCGAAGAAGATGATGAGGTTGTAGCCGGTCCACTCCCACAGCGCGATGTTGACGACCGCCGGGACCGGGTGGCCGAGCAGGTCGGCGTCGACGCCGCCGGAGTTCAGGGCGCCGATCACGGGGCTCACCCCGGGCGTGTACAGGTACATCCACACCAGGGCGGCGATGATGCCGGGCACGGCGTGCGGCAGGAACAGCGCCAGCTGGAAGAAGCGCTTGGCGCGGGCGAGCGTGGAGTCGAGCAGCAGCGCCAGCAGCAGGGACAGGGCCAGCATCAGCGGGATGTACAGCGCGCAGTACAGGGCGAGGTTGAGGAAGCCGTCCCGGAAGGCGGCGTCGCCGAGGGCCTGCGTGTAGTTGCCGAGGCCGGCGAAGACGTTCTGCACGCCGCCGAAGCCGAGTCCGGAGCGGCGCTCGCGGTAGAGGCTGAGGTAGACGGCGTTGCCGATGGGGATCAGTGTGCAGGCGGTGAAGAGCAGGAAGAACGGCAGCAGCAGGACCACCGGGGCGCCGGGCCTCCCGCGCCGGCGGGCGGGGCGGGGGGCCGGGCGGGAGGCCGGGGCGCTGCCGCGGGGCAGCGTCGGGGCGACCATCAGCCGCTCACCTTGATGCCGCGGTTGCCCAGTTCCTTCGTGGTCGCGCTCTGGGCGCCCTTGACGCTGTCGAAGATGCTGCCCGTGCCGCCCTTGATGCCGGCGAAGGAGTCCTTGAGCGAGTTGTTGGTGACGCCCATGGCCGGGCCCCAGCTCCAGTCGGTGCGGATGGACTTCGCGGCGTCCTGGAAGAGCGTGTAGACGTCCTGTCCGGCGAACAGCTGCCCCTTGAAGGAGTTCTTGGCGACCGGGAGGAGCGCGGGTGCGGCCGGGTAGGCGGAGGAGGTGCCGCTGGCGATACGGGCCTTGATGCCGGCCTCGGTGGTGGTCGCCCACTCGGCGAACTTCACCGCGGCCTCGGCCTTCTTGCTGTCCTTGGAGACGGCGAAGGTGGAACCGCCGAGCATGCCGCTGGCGGGGTTGCCGTCGGCGGTCGGGATCGGCGCCGCCGCCCACTTGCCGGTCTGGTCCGGCAGGGTGCCGCCGAGCACGCCGGCGCCCCAGCTGGCGCCGAGGTAGCCGACGGTCTGCCCCTTCTGCAGGGCGGCGGTCCACTGCTGGGAGAAGGACGGCGCGACGTCGACCAGGTCGTCGTCGATCATCTTCTGCCAGTACTCGGCGGTCTGCCGGGTCGCGGGGTCGGTGAAGTTCACCTTCCAGGAGTCGCCCTCGGTCTTGAACCACTGCGCGCCCGCCTGCCAGGCCATCGCCTCGAAGGTGCTCGGATCGTCGGGGAAGAAGGTGGCGATACGGGCCTTGGGGTCGGCCTTCTTGATCTTCTCGGCGTCGGCGCGGAACTCGGCCCAGGTCTTCGGCGGCGCGGTGATGTGCGCCCCGGCGAAGACGTCCTTGCGGTAGTAGAAGGTCTGCGGCGCGGCGTCCAGCGGCAGCGCCCAGGTCGACCCGCCGAGCGTGGTCAGCTGCACGGCCTGCGGCAGGTACTTGTCCTTGAGGCCGGCCGGGACCAGCTTGCTGATGTCCTTGACGGCGCCCTGGCTGACGAAGTCCGGCAGCTGCGGATACTCCACGTTGAACACGTCGGGCGCGTTGCCTGCCTTCACCGCGTTGGAGATCTTGGCGTAGCCGCCTGCGTTGCCGGAGGGGATCTCCTGGAACCGCACCTTCACGTCGCTCTGCGCCGCGTTGAAGGCGTCGACGACGTCCTTGGTGCCCTTGGCCCAGCCCCAGAAGGTGATCGTCACCGGACCGTTCTTGCCGGCGGCGCCCGCTTCCGCGTCCTCGCCCGAACCGCAGGCGGCGAGCGCGCCGAGGGACAGGGCGGTGACGGCGGCGAGGGCGGTGGAGCGGACTCTGCGGGAGGGGACGGAGGAAGTCATGGGCGCGGCTCCTTGAACGGGGCGGGATCGAGTGACATCCTCAAGCGCCATTTGATCGTAGTCAATACTCTTCGATCAAATGATCTGAAGTGATCAGGCAGGCCTGCCGCGCACCCGAGGCACCGCCCTCACGGGCTGCCCGTCAGCCGCAGGACGCGCGCACCGTGAGCGTCGGCAGCAGCTCGATCTGGTGCACGGGCAGCGCGTCGCCCTCGTCCAGCCGGCGCAGCAGCAGCCTGAGCGCCTCCGCGCCGACCGCCCGCTTGGGCGGGGCGACCGCGGTCAGCGGCGGGTCGGACAGGTTCGCGTAGACGTCGTCGTACGACACGAGGGCCAGGTCGTCGGGGACGGTGAGGCCGTGCGCCCGCAGCAGCGGCGGCAGCTGGATGGCGTCCTGGTCGTTGTGGACCAGCACGGCCCGTACGCCGGAGGCCGCGGCCTCGGCGATCCGCGCGGCCAGCTCCTGGTGGACGCCCGCGGGGTGCGCGGCCGGTGTGGGTACGTCGATCACCGGCAGGCGGGCGAGCCCGAGGCCCTCGACCGCCATGGCGTATCCGGCACGCACCTCGTGCGCGGTGCGGGTGTCGGAGCGGGCGGCGAGCAGGACCGACGTATGGCCGCGCTCGGCCAGCCGGCGCAGGGCGAGGAGCACGCCGTGACGGTGGTCGGAGCAGACCGCGTCGAGACCCGCGGCCGGGCTCGCGGGAGCGGCCCGCCGCTCGACCAGAACGGCCGGGACGGGCAGGTCGCCCAGCCAGTCGCTGCCCGCGAGGCCGCCGTCGGCCGACCAGTTGGGGGTGAGCAGCAGCCCGTCCACGTCCGACTCCAGCAGCCGCTGCACCTGGGCGCGGTCGCTGTCCGTCTCGTAGGGGGCGATGCCGAGCACCACGCGCGCCCCGGCGGCGGTCGCCGCGGCGCTGGCGCCCGCGACGACCTCGTCGAAGTACGACCCGACGGACGGCACGAGCATGCCGATCACCCGCCCCTGCCCGCCGGACCCGGCCGCCGGCGCGCCCGCAGGCAGCGAGACCGCCCCGTGCGTGCGCTCCAGACGGCCCTCGTCGGCCAGCGCGGCGACGTCGCGGCGGACCGTGACGGCGGGGATGCCGAGACGTTCGGCCAGCTCCACGACCCGGACCGATCCGGCCTCCCGTACCACCTCGAGGATGCGGGCACGGCGTTCCTGCGCCGATGCGGCCATCGGGACCTCCTGATCTGGCGCGGTGGCGCCCGTCGCCCTCTGCCTCGGGGGCTCACGACCTCCCGCCCTCACGGTATCCGATCACATCGAGGTCATCTGATCAATTCGCTCAATCCAGGCGGGAGGGGCGGCGGGGCGGCCGATGTGGTTGGCTTGCGGGGACGGCCTCCGGGGCAGGGGCGGCGGGGCAGGGGCGGCGGGAACCGTTACAGCCCGGGACCGTTGTAGGCGCCGCGGTGCGGCTTGGCGGTCGTGGAGACCGGGTTGCCCCAGTAGTCGCGGCCGCCGTTGTCCTGGACGACACCACCGTTGCCGAGCGCCGGGGAGTCCGCCTTCAGCCGGTAGCCCGCGGCGGAGGCGAGAGTGTCGCCGCCCGTGCCGGGCGCGGTGAAACGCGGGTCTCCGACGATCCCGTTGGCGGTGGGCCGGGGCACGCCCTGGAAGACGTTCCACAGCCACGAGATCCCGGACCCGGTGGGCAGCTTCGAGTCGGCGGTGCCCACCCAGATGTTGTTCTCCACCAGCGCGGTGGCCGGCAGCGTGACGTCGAACTTCTTGTCCGGGCAGTAGAAGACGTTGTTGTACATCCGCAGCGCGGACCGGCCGCCCGAGGCGTGGACGATCCGGCAGTCGTTCTCCGAGACGTTGTAGCGGATGACCTGCGTCGCCGCTCCGCTGGTGCCGCAGCCGTCGCAGTCCAGGAAGAAGCCGCCGATGTTGTCGCGGCTGAAGTTGTACTGGATCGTGCAGGTGCCGGTGTTGCCCCAGTCGCAGTCGAAGGACTCGCTGTCGAAGACGGACATCCGCGTGATGTCGTGGACGGCGTTGAACTGCATCACCGGATCGTGGTCGCCGAGCACCCAGATCCCGGCGAAGTTCCCGCCGGAGAACGGATACACGCCGTTGCCGACGCCCGCGGCGGTGTTGTACTGGATCAGCGGCGCCTCGGCGTAACTGACGATGACCCCGTCACCGCCGACGTCGGTGATCGTGTTCCGCTCGACCAGCACCCCGCTGCCCTTCAGGGCCATCGAGCCGACCCGGACCTTCACGCCTCCGCCGCCGGTGTTGCTGACGGCGTTGTCGTGGACGTGGATGTCGTCGAGCGCGGACCCGGTGCCGCTCGCACCGGTGACGATGCCGGCGGACTGCACGTAGTCGTCGGTCGTCGGGCTGTTCTTGTTCGTCTGCCCGGCGACCCGGTCCACGACGAGATCACCGATGTCGAAACCGGAGTGCACCCGGCCGTCCGTCGCGGACACCCGCAGCCCGGTGCGCCGGCCCAGACCGGCCGCCGGGTTGGTGATCTTCAGACCGCTGATCGTCCAGTGGTCCTGGTCGGTGAAGGCGACGGCGTCGGGCGCGCCCGCCCCGTCGATCACGGGCCGGGCCCCCGACCCGTACGCGGTCAGGGTGACGGGGGCGGCGGCGGTGCCGCTGCCCCGGGGCGTGAGGGCGCCGGTGCAGGTCGTACCGGCGGCCAGCGCGAGGGTGTCGCCGGGGCCGTAGGTGCGGGCGCCGGCCTGGGCGAGGCTGTTGAAGGGGGCGGCCGCGGTGCCGTCGCCCGCTGTGGTGCGCGAACAGTCGACGTAGGTGGTGCTGCCGGCGGCCGACGCGGACACGGCGGGCAGGGCGGCCGTGGCCATCACGACGAGCGCGACGGCGGCCGACCGGCGCCGGGCAGGGGTGATCCTCATGACGCGTCCACCTCTCTGGTGGCTCAGGGGACCGGAACGACGCCCGAAGCTAGGGAGGCGCACGCATCACGTCAATGGTCGCGTATCGAACGATCGACTTTCGCTCAGTTTTCGATCGTCTGATCGGCATGTCCCGGGCCGGTACGGCGTGGCATCCTGGCCGGGTGACCCCCGAGGACCTGGTACGGCTGCGCAGGGCACGCGACCGCATGGACCGCGAGTACGCCGAGCCCCTGGACATCTCCGCGCTCGCCCGTACGGCGCTGATGTCACCGGGTCACTTCCAGCGCAGCTTCCGCGAGGCCTACGGCGAGACGCCGTACGGCTATCTCATGACCCGCCGGGTCGAACGTGCCAAGGCGCTGCTGCGGCGCGGGGATCTGAGCGTGACCGAGGTGTGCCTCGCCGTCGGCTGCACCTCACTGGGCTCGTTCAGCTCCCGGTTCACCCAGCTCGTGGGCATGACACCGACCGCGTACCGGGCCCGTCCGCACGAGGCGGTCGCGCAGATCCCGCCCTGCGTGGTGCGCAGGCTCACGCGACCGCGCCGACCCTAGGGTGACCGTCATGGATGTGAAACTGAAGCAGTGCTTCATCACCGTCGACGACCCCGACAAGGCACTCGCCTTCTACCGGGACGTCCTCGGCCTCGAGTTGCGCAACGACGTGGAGTTCGAGGGACTGCGCTGGCTCACGGTCGGCTCCCCGCTCCAGCCGGACGTGGAGATCGTCCTGGAGCCGCCGGCCGCCGACGCCTCCCCCGCCGACCGGGAGACGCTGACCCGGCTGCTGGCCAAGGGGGTGCTGCGCGGGGTCATCTTCACCACCCCCGACTGCGAGTCCCTGTGCGAGAAGGTCCGCGAGGCCGGCACCGACATCCTGCAGGAACCGATGGACCAGCCCTACGGGGTCCGCGACTGCGCCTTCCGGGACCCGGCGGGCAATCTGCTGCGGTTCATGCAACGAACGGAGAGCTGACCATTTCCGCCCTGGACCGGGACATGCACGAGGACGTGGGCCGGCACACGGACCGGGACGGGGACGGTAACGCCGACCGTGACGTGGACCGGCTCGTGCGCTGGACCTACGCGTTCGTCGACCGCCCGGCCGAACTCCTGGACCGCGCCCGCGCGTTCTGGACGGCCGTCACCGGCACCCGGCTGTCCCCGGCGCGCGGCGACCGAGGGGAGTTCACCACGCTGCTCCCGGACGACGGCGCCCACGCCTGTGTGAAGGCGCAGGGGGTCGCGGCCGGACCGGGCGGCGCGCATCTCGACTTCGCCGTGACCGACGTGCCGGGATTCGTCGCGTCGGCCTTGCGGCTGGGCGGGCACATAGAAGCCCGGCACGACGACTGGGCCGTACTGCGCTCCCCCGCCGGGCAGTTGTTCTGCGCGGTGCCGTGGCACGGCGAGCGCCGGCGGCCTCCTGTCGTCGACGGCTCCCGCCTAGACCAAGTGTGCCTCGACGCGCCGCCTTCGTCGTACGACACCGAAGTCGCCTTCTTCACGGCGCTGTTGCCCGGGTGGACGTCGCGGCCCGGCTCGCGCCCGGAGTTCCATGTGATCGCCCCGCCCGACGGGCTGCCGATCCGCATCCTGCTCCAGCGCCTGGGAGAGGAGCGGCCCGGCTCCGCCCACCTGGACCTGGCCTGCGCCGACCGGGCGGCGACCCGCGCCCGGCACGAGGAGCTGGGCGCCACCGTGGTCTCCGCCGGTGCCCACTGGACGGTGATGCGCGATCCGGCGGGCGGCCTGTACTGCCTCACGGCCCGCGACCCGGAGACGGGCGCGCTGCCGTCCCGGTGAGAGCGCGGGCCCACGCCAGAGGCGCGAGCCGCTGCGGGCGAACGTGGGCTCACGCCGCTCGGTGAGGGTGGCAGCGCCGGCTCAGGCCGCTCGGTGAGGGTGGCAGCGCGGGCTCACGCCGCTCGGTGAGCGTGGCAGCGCGGGCTCAAGCCGCTCGGTGAGGGTGGCAGCGCCGGCTCACGCCGCTCGGTGAGAGCGCGGGCTCAGGGCGTCCACGGCTCGACGGACACGACCGCCTCCACCGGGATGGGCCCGTACACGTGCGGGAACTCCTCACCGCCGGGCTCGACGGCCTCGTACTTCAGCGGCACGTCCAGCCGCGCCGGGTCCACGACCAGGACGACCAGCTCGTCCGTGCCGTCGTGGCCGCCGTACAGGAAGTCGGCCACCGGTGCGAGCTGCTCCCGGGTGGAGCAGTGGATGAACCCCTCCTCCTCCAGCGTGCGGCCGCGGGTCGACATGGTGTACCGGCCCTGAGCGCGGGCCGCCTCCCACAGGGAGCGTTCGGTGAGGTGGAGGATGTGCGGGGCGTCGGTCATGTGCCCACGCTATGCGGTGGAGGGCCTCCCGGCCCAGCCGTCAGGACCCGCCCGCCCCGGAAGCACCGGACCCGCCGGACGCGCGGCCGGGCGCCCGGGACGGGCCGGACGCGCCGGGCCCCCGGCCGGACGGGCCGGACGCGTCGCCGTCCTCGGCCGGAGCGGCGACGGCCGGGGGTCCGGTGCGGGGCGTACCCGCGGCGGGCGGTTCCTCGTAGGCCGGGCACTCGGCGTTGCGGCAGGGACCGGGCGCCCACACCGGCACCCAGGCGCCCAGGGTCTTGTGGCGCCGGACGACCGTCTCGACGCTCTGTCCGCACACGGGACACACGGGTTCGTCGCTGCCCACGCCCTCAGCGTAGGGCGGTAGGTGGCTCAGCGCTTCCCGCGGTGGGGCTCGCGCCACATGGGCCACATCCGCGGGCCCTCGGGCAGGTCCAGCACACGGTCGGCCATGACCGTGTAACCGAGACGCTCGTACAGCGCTCGGCTGCGGGCGTTGCTCGCTTCCAGATACGCGGCCTGCCCTTCGCGGTCGCACCGCTCGAGGACGTGCTCGATCAGCGCGGTGCCCAGGCCCTCACCCTGCCGGTGCGGCGCGACGCCGATCATCCACAGATAGGCGTGCGGGCGGTCCACGGGGTGGATCCCGGCCGTGAGCCGCCCGATCAGCTCCACCCGCTCGTTGCCCGGGTCCACGGCCCGGCGCAGTTCGGCGGGGCCGTCGTCCTCGGCGTCGTCGTGCTCCCCGCCAGGCACGGACAGCCACAGCGCGCAGGACGACCCGTCCTCGGTGAGGTCGATCCAGCCGTCTCCGAGGGCGATGTCGGTGAACGCGGCCATGAGCCGGTGGTGGGTGCCGCGCCGGTACTCCTCACCAGGGAACACCCAGGTGCTGACCGGATCGTCCTGAAAGGCCTCGTCCAGCAGCCGTACGACCACCTCCCGGTCGCCCTCGCCCGCCCGCCGTATCGCCACACCCATCCCGGACCCCTTCAACGCACCTGTCCTCGACGGGTGTTGACCCTATCCCGGGTCCGTTGAGTCCCCCGCGATCCCTCCCTGTCGATCCTCGCTCTCGCCCCGTCACGCGCCGCGCCGGGTCACAAGCTCCGCCAGGCTCAGCAGGCCCCCTGCCCGCTCCGGCTCCGGCACCGCGTGGGCCAGGGCGCCGACCGCGCGGGACATCCGGTCGGCGGCCTCTTCCTGGGCCCAGTCACGGCCACCGGCCCGCTCGACCGCCGGCGCCGTGCGCCCGACGTCCGCCGGATCCCGCCGCGTTCCCTGCCCCTGCCACTCGGCCGGCCGGACGGCCGCCGTCGTGCCGGAGACCAGCGCGGCCACCGCCGGCAGCGGCATCTCGCGCACCGCGAGGTCCGCCCCGGCCGGCTTGCCCGTGCACCCGGGGTCACCCCAGATCCCGATCACGTCGTCGATGAGCCGGAAGGCGAGCCCGGCCTCGCGCCCGAACACCTCCAGCGCCTCCACGTCCTCGGCGGTCGCACCCGCGTACAGCGCGCCGACGGCACACGCGCACCCGAGTAGCGCCCCCGTCCTGGCCTCGGCCATGGCGAGGACGTCGTCGAGGTCCATGTCACCGGGCGATCGCCGGCCCAGCGTGATGTCGGTGTGCCGGCCTGGACACAGCTCCACGACGCAGGCCGCGAGCCGGGCGGCGGCGGCCGTGGACGCCGGATGCGGGTCCTCGGCGAGCAGGCCGAAGGCGAGCGCCTGGAGCGCGTCGCCCGCGAGGAGCGCGTCGGCGTCGCCGGACATGGTCCCCGCGGTCGGCCGGTGCCGGCCGGTGACGTCCCGGTCCGTCGCGTCGTCGTGCAGCAGTGCGACGGTGTGCACCAACTCCACCGCGGCTGCCGCCCGCACCGCGCTGTCCCGGGCCGGTGTGCCGCCCAGGGCGTCGGCCGCGGCCAGCACGAGCGCGGAACGCGGAGCGGTGCCCGTGGTACCCGCCGCCGGGCTGCCGTCCGGCTGCTCCCAGCCGAGGTGGTGACGCGCGACGCGTCGCAAGGGCGTCGGCAAGGACTCGACCGCCGCGCGCAGCTCGGGGCCGACCAGGTCGCGCGCGCCCTCCAGGAGCTCCGCCGCCTCGGCGCCGTCGGCCGGGCCCGCCGGTCGGCTCCGGGCTTGCGGCGTGACCGAGGGATGTGCCCGCCCCGCGGCGGGGCGGGCACGAGGCCCCTGGAGGGGGAGGGTCACCGCCAGCGGCCGATCTCGACGTTCTCCAGCACGCCCAGGGCGTCCGGCACGAGCACGGCGGCCGAGTAGTAGGCCGTGACCAGGTACTTGATGATCGCCTGCTCGTTGATGCCCATGAACCGCACCGACAGGCTCGGCTCGATCTCGTCCGGGATGCCCGACTGGCGCAGGCCGATGACGCCCTGGTCCTGCTCGCCGAGACGCATCGCGATGATGGAGGTGGTGCGCGCCTCGGTCACCGGGATCTTGTTGCACGGGTAGATGGGCACGCCGCGCCAGGTCGGGATGCGGTTGCCGGCCACGTCGATGGTCTCCGGGACCAGTCCCCGCTTGTTCAGCTCGCGCCCGAACGCGGCGATCGCGCGCGGGTGGGCGAGGAACATCTTGGTGCCGCGCCGCCGGCTGAGCAGCTCGTCCATGTCGTCGGGGCTGGGCACGCCGTCGTGCGGCTGGATCCGCTGGTCGTACTCGCAGTTCGACAGCAGGCCGAACTCCCGGTTGTTGACCAGTTCGTGCTCCTGGCGCTCCTTCAACGCCTCGACGGTGAGCCGCAACTGCTGCTCGGTCTGGTTCATCGGCTGGTTGTACAGGTCGGCGACGCGGGAGTGGATGCGCAGCACGGTCTGGGCGATGCTCAGTTCGTACTCGCGGGGCCGGGGCTCGTAGTCGACGAAGGTGTGCGGGATGTCCGGCTCGCCGGAGTGGCCGGCCGCCAGCGCGACCTCCTTCTCCCCGTACTTGTTGGTGCGCTGCTCGGGGATCGCGCGGGCCTGCCGGAGCTGTTCGCGCAGCGACTCGGCGCGCTCGGCGACCTGCTCGACGTCCTGGCGGGAAAGGATCAGTACGGTGCAGGCGGTGTCCGCTCGGGCGGTGTACTCCCAGATGGCGTCGGCGGACAGCAGCGCCTGCTCACCGAAGTAGGCGCCGTCGGCGAGCACTCCGAGGACCTGGTCGTCGCCGTACGGGCCGGTGCCGACCTTCTCCACCCTGCCGTGCGCCAGCAGGTAGACCTCCTCCGCCCGGCTGCCGAAGGAGGCGATCACCTCGCCGGGGGCGAACTGGTGCTGCCTGCAGCGCTGGGCCAGCTCCCCCAGCACCTCCTCGTCCTCGTAGGCCCGCAGGGCGGGCAGCTCGCCCAGCTCCGCGGGGATGACCTCGACACGGTCACCGGTCTTCACGAACGTGATGCGGCCGTCGCCGACCGCGTAGGTCAGCCGCCGGTTCACCCGGTACGTGCCGCCCTGCACGTCCACCCACGGCAGCAGCCGCAGCAGCCAGCGCGAGCTGATCTCCTGCATCTGCGGCACGGACTTGGTCGTGGTGGCCAGGTTCCGCGCGGCCGCGGTGCCAAGGCTCTGCTGCGGCCTGGTCTCTTCCGTGCGGACCTCTTCGCCTACCGACATAGAGAACTGCCCTCCCAGTGCTGCACTGGCTCCGAACCGCGCCAGGCATTCGATCTGGTGACCAGGCTCCCATTACGGAGCGTGCCGGTGCTATTACACGAAAGAGCGGGGTTGGATCACTTCCGCATGGGAAGACTGAACAGCTCTCCCGGCGGCCCGCCGCCGGTCGGCATGTCCGGATCGGCTCGCACACCGTACGAACGATGTCGTCCGGCTCGTCCGGTTTCGGTACAAGCGGGGGTACGACGGCGGCCGTGCCCCGCGGCGCCGGGACAGCAGCACGAAGGAGGCGACATGGCCTCACCCCTGTCCGCGAGCGACTTTCTCGCCGCCCTGAGAGCGGAGGGTCTGGAGGTCGTCGAGGTCGGCGACTGGAGACATCACCATCGCAACCACAAGGGCCCCTGGGGCCCGGTGCACGGGGTGATGATCCATCACACGGTGACCCGGGGCGCCGCGCACACGGTGCAGCTCTGCCGCGACGGCCACCCCGGGCTGCCGGGGCCGCTGTGCCACGGCGTGATCACCAAGGACGGCACGGTCCACCTGGTCGGCTACGGCCGCGCCAACCATGCCGGCCTGGGCGACGACGACGTCCTGCGCGCGGTGATCGCGGAGAAGGCGCTGCCGCACGACAACGAGGCGAACACCGACGGAAACCGCCACTTCTACGGCTTCGAGTGCGAGAACCTCGGCGACGGCGAGGACCCCTGGCCCGAGGCCCAGCTGGTGGCGATCGAGAAGGCCGCAGCGGCCCTGTGCCGCCGGCACGGCTGGACCCAGCGGTCGGTCATCGGCCACCTGGAGTGGCAGCCGGGGAAGGTGGACCCCCGGGGCTTCACGATGGCCTGGCTGCGGGAGCGGATCGGCGAGCGCCTGAAGTGACCGTGCCGCGACGAGCCCGACGGGACGGCTGTTCGACAATGGTGCGGTGACCAGCCTGGACGCCCTCCATCCGCGCCTGCCCTCCCCCGTGGAGGAGGCGGCGGACGACCGTTTCGCCCGGCACGGCGTCCGGCTGCTGCTCAAGCGCGACGACCTGATCCATCCGCAGCTGATCGGCAACAAGTGGCGCAAGCTGGCGCCGAACCTGGAGGCGGCGGCCGGACGGCCGATCGTGACGTTCGGCGGCGCGTACTCCAACCACCTGCGGGCCACGGCGGCCGCGGGCCGTCTGCTGGGCGTCCCGACGATCGGCGTGGTCCGCGGCGAGGAACTGGCCGGGCGTCCGCTGAACCCCTCCCTCGCCCGCTGCGCCGCCGACGGCATGCGGCTGCACTTCGTCGACAGGTCGACGTATCGCCGTAAAACGGAACCGGACATTCTTGCCGCGGTGCTGGACACCGCGGACGCCCGGGAGGCGCACGTCGTCCCCGAGGGCGGCAGCAACCCGGCGGCCGTGCGCGGGTGTGTCGCGCTCGGCGCCGAGCTGCGCGGGCGGACCGATGTGGTCGCCCTCGCCTGCGGCACCGGCGGCACGCTGGCCGGCCTGGCCGCCGGTCTCGGCCCCGGGCAGCGCGCGCTGGGCGTGCCCGTCCTCAAGGGAGGTTTCCTGCCCGGCGACATCCGGACGCTGCAGGAGCGGGCCTTCGGCGGGCCGCGCGGCACCTGGCTGCTGGACGACCGGTTCCACTTCGGCGGCTACGCGCGCGTGCCCGCCGCCCTCGACGCCTTCGCGGACGACTTCGAGGACCGCCACGGACTGCCCGTGGAGCGCCTCTATGTCGCCAAGATGCTGTACGCGCTCCTCACCCTCACCGAGGAGGGGGCGTTCCCCCGGGGCACCACCCTCGCCGCGGTGATCACCGGCCGCCCCTTCCCCGGGTGACACGCACGCCGGCGCACCGCCGGGCGGTCATGCCGCCTTCCGATACGCCGCCGCGGGCGGCTACGTCGCCTCCCGGTACGCCGCCGCCTCCTCCAGGTCCAGCCGGCGCAGCAGGGCGCGCAGCATCTCGTCGTCGATGTAGCGGCCGTCGCGCAGCTTCACGAAGACCTCGCGCTCGGCGCTGATCATCTCGCTGGACAGCCGCCGGTAGGTGTCGTCGGCGGTCTCGCCGGTGATCGGGTTGACCTGGCCGAGGCGTTCCCAGACCGCGTTGCGGCGGCGCTCCAGCACGCTGCGCAGCCGGTCGGCGAGCGGCGGCGGCAGCGCGTTGCGCTCGTCGGCCAGGAGGTCGTCGAGGCACTGCTCGGCCGCGCGGGAGGCCTGCGCCTGGGCGTTGGCCTCGGCGAGGGTCGCGGCCTGCGCGTCGCGGGCGGGGAACTTCAGCAGGCGGATCAGCGGCGGCAGGGACAGGCCCTGCACCACGAGGGTGCCGATGACCGTGGTGAAGGTCAGGAAGAGGACCAGGTTGCGGTGCGGGAAGGGCTGGTCGCCGTCGTGCAGGTGGAGCGGGATGGAGAAGGCGATGGCCAGGGAGACCACGCCGCGCATCCCCGCCCAGGCGATGACCACGGGGCCGCGCCAGGTCGGATTGTCCTCACGGGCACGGATGCGCGCGGACAGCAGCCGGGGCAGGAAGGTCGCCGGGTACACCCACAGGAAGCGGACCGCGACGACCACGAGGAAGAGGGCGACGGCGTACCAGGCGGCGTCGGCACCCGCGTACTCCCCGAGGCCCTGCAGGACGACCGGCAGCTGCAGGCCGATGAGCGCGAACACGGCCGACTCCAGCACGAAGGCGACCATCTTCCACACCGCCTCCTCCTGCAGCCGGGTGGCGAAGTCGACCTCCCAGTTCCGGTGGCCGAGATAGAGGGCGACGACGACCACGGCGAGCACGCCCGACGCGTGGACCTGCTCGGCCGCCGCGTACGCGACGAACGGGATGAGCAGGGACAGCGTGTTCTGCAGGAGGGGTTCCTTCAGGTGGGTGCGCAGCCAGTGGATCGGCGCCATCAGGATCAGGCCCACCACCACACCGCCGACCGCCGCGAGCAGGAACTCGCCGATCCCCCCGGCCCAGGACGCGCCCTCGCCGACGGCCGCGGCGAGCGCCACCTTGTAGGCGGTGATCGCGGTGGCGTCGTTCAGCAGGGACTCGCCCTGGAGGATGGTCGTGATCCGCGAGGGCAGCCCGACCCGGCGCGCCACGGCCGTCGCCGCCACCGCGTCCGGCGGCGCGACGACCGCGCCGAGCACCAGCGCCGCGGTCAGCGGCAGGCCGGGCACCAGGACGTACGCGGCCCAGCCGACGGCGACGGTGGCGAACAGGACGTAGCCGACCGACAGCAGCGCCACGGGCCGCATCTGCGCCCTCAGGTCGAGGTAGGAGCTGTCGACCGCGGAGGTGTACAGCAGCGGCGGCAGCAGCAGGGGCAGGACGACGTCGGGGTCGAGCCGGTAGTCGGGGATGCCGGGGACGTAGGAGACCGCGAGGCCGGCGGCGACCAGCAGCAGCGGTGCCGGCACCGGGGTGCGCCGGGCGGCCGCGGCCACCGCCGCACTGCCCGCCACCAGCAACAGCAGTGGCATCACGTCCATCGTCCTCGCCCACCCTCGTTCTCCGCGCCGCTCACCGCACGCCCGTCGTAACCTGGCAATCATGAAACAGTGCACGCACGCCGACGCGCTGCCGCGTCCGGAACCGACTCCGCTCAGCGAGACGTGTCCGGAGTGCCTGCGGGACGGCACCCACCCGGTGCAGCTGCGGCTGTGTCTGACGTGCGGCCACGTGGGCTGCTGCGACTCCTCGCCCAATCGGCACGCCACCGGGCACCACAAGGAAACCGGTCACCCGGTGATGCGGACCTTCGAGCCGGGCGAGGACTGGCGCTGGTGCTTCGTCGACCACGTGCTGGTGTAGCCGGCGCGGAGCGGCCGGTCACCGGTGCGAGCCGCCACGCTCGGCCCGGCCACGGGTGCGAGCCGCCGCTCGCCCCGCTACGGGCGGAAATGGGACCGCGGGAGGAGACCGGAAGGGGCCGCAACGGGTACGGTTCGAGCGTCTGACGCCTGGGTACGTCAATCCGGCGCGCGCTGTTCCCAATTGGGCCCGCACACCCCCTAGCCACGGAGCGTATCCGGAGCTTTACTATGAGTGACGGCAAGGGGTTGGGGCCCCGGGACAGGAAACTTCTGGGCGCGATAGCGTCACCGCAGTACCACACTTCGCGTTGACCCGGGGGGCGACCCTCGGCCCCGAACAGCTTGTACCACCTTGGAGGTGAGGGTGTCCCAGATCGCAGGCGAGCCCGCGGTGAACCAGGACTTCGTGGAGGTCCGGCTGCCGGCTGCGGGTGCCTACCTGTCGGTGCTGCGGACGGCCACGGCCGGTCTCGCGGCCCGTTTGGACTTCACCCTGGACGAGATCGAGGACCTGCGCATCGCCGTGGACGAGGCCTGCGCGATCCTGCTGCAGCAGGCCGTGCCGGGCTCGGTGCTCTCCTGCGTCTTCCGGCTCGTCGACGACTCACTCGAGGTCACCGTCTCGGCGCCGACCACGGACGGGCACGCCCCCTCGCGGGACACGTTCGCCTGGACCGTCCTGTCCGCTCTCGCGGGCAAGGTCTCCTCCGCCGTCGACGAGGACAAGACCGTTTCGATCAGCCTCTACAAACAGCGCGGCGCGGGACCCGGGCCGGCGTGAGGAACGGGGACGGGCCGGTGCGGGACGAAGAGCGTGGCACCAGGGAACTGCCGCCCGAGAACGCCCTGGGCGCTCAGGGTGTTTCCCGGCGTACGGCGGACGGCATCGACGGCATCCCCGAGCAGGCACGGCCGCATCCGGAGGACGAGTCCTCCCGGGCCGGGGCGGTGGACGCCGGTCTGCGGGGCACCGCCGACAGCGGTCCGCGGCCAAGCGAAGGCGCCGGACGGGGCACGCCCCGGGGCCGGCGGAACGGGGGCACCCCTGTCCCAGCGGAAGCCGGGGCTCGGGGCAGGGCAACGGGCGGGACGATGAGCGAGCACGAGCGAGACGCCGAGGAACAGGCGCCGGACGGTCAGGCCGTGCGCGAGGTGCAGGCGCAGGACGGGCAGACCGTGCGCGCGGTGCACGTCACGCCGCACGCCCCGCAGGACCGCAGCGGAGCGCGGGCGATGTTCGTCGAGCTGCGGGCGCTGAAGGACGGCAGCCCGGAGTACGCCGAGCTGCGCAACAAGCTGGTCCGCATGCACCTGCCGCTGGTCGAGCACCTCGCGCGCCGCTTCCGCAACCGCGGCGAGCCGCTCGACGACCTCACGCAGGTCGCCACCATCGGGCTGATCAAGTCCGTCGACCGCTTCGACCCGGACCGTGGCGTGGAATTCTCCACGTACGCGACCCCCACGGTCGTCGGCGAGATCAAGCGGCACTTCCGCGACAAGGGCTGGGCGGTACGGGTGCCGCGCCGGCTGCAGGAGCTGCGGCTGTCGCTGACGACGGCCACGGCGGAGCTGTCCCAGCTGCACGGCCGCTCGCCCACGGTCCATGAGCTCGCCGAGAAGCTGGGGATCTCGGAGGAGGAGGTCCTGGAGGGCCTGGAGTCGGCCAACGCCTACTCCACGCTGTCCCTGGACGTCCCCGACACCGACGACGAGTCCCCCGCGGTCGCCGACACCCTGGGCGCCGAGGACGAGGCGCTGGAGGGGGTCGAGTACCGGGAGTCGCTCAAGCCGCTGCTGGAGGGCCTCCCGCCGCGCGAGAAGCGGATCCTGCTGCTGCGCTTCTTCGGCAACATGACCCAGTCGCAGATCGCGCAGGAGGTCGGCATCTCCCAGATGCATGTGTCCCGGCTCCTGGCGAGGACCCTGGCACAGCTGCGGGAGAAGTTGCTCGTGGAGGAGTGACGCGCCCTTCGCGCCTCTGACGGCTCCCGGTGCGGGTGTGAGCGCCCACGGGAGCCGTCGCCGTTACTTCTGCGCCCCCGGCCCGGCTCCCGGCCCACGGATGCCGAGGGCACGGGTCGTCTCGCCGTTGACCAGGAGGACCAGTCCGGCGACGGCGACGGCCGTCAGCGCGATGCCCGCCGGGATGGCGGCGCCGTCGGCGTGGATCAGGTTGTAGGCCACCGGCAGCGCGAGGACCTGCGTGATGACGGCCGGGCCCCGGCTCCAGCTGCGGCGGGCCAGCAGCCCGCGGGCGGCCAGCAGCGGCAGCAGCGCGAGGACGACGATCGTCACCCCGCCGGTCACCGCCTGCTGCCGGTCGTCCGGGGCACCGGTCAGGCCGAGGACGAGCATCCACACCCCGCCGACGAGCAGCGCGAGCCCTTCGAGACCGGCGAGCGCCGCGGCGTACGTCAGACGCCGCGGGCGCGGGCCGGCGGGGTCCTGGGTCTGCGTGGGGGTGGGGGTCTGCTCACTGCTCACCCCTGAAGGGTAGCCCTCGGCCGACGCGTCCCCCAGGGCAAGGCCCACCCGGCCCGGCCACCCGGCCCGCCCCGGGGCAAGCCCCGGCGGCCCCCCTCTTACCTGTTCCCTACCTCGCCCTCGTACGAGTACCGCTCAGTAGGTACGCTGCACGTCATGCGTGCACTTCTCGTGGTCAACCCGGCGGCAACCACCACCAGTGCGCGCACACGCGACGTGCTCATCCACGCGCTCGCCAGCGAGATGAAGCTGGAGGCGGTCACCACCCAGTACCGCGGGCACGCGCGCGACCTCGGCCGGCAGGCCGCCACCGGTGACGACATCGACCTGGTCGTGGCCCTCGGCGGCGACGGCACGGTCAACGAGGTGGTCAACGGGCTCCTGCACGCCGGCCCCGATCCGGCGCGGCTACCCGGCCTCGCGGTGGTGCCCGGCGGTTCCACGAACGTCTTCGCCCGCGCGCTGGGCCTGCCCAACGACGCCGTGGAGGCGACCGGCGCTCTGCTGGACGCGCTGCGCGAGGGCAGCGAACGCACGGTCGGCCTGGGTCTGGCCTCCGGCACGCCGGGCACGGAGGACGAGGCGGTGCCGGAGCGCTGGTTCACCTTCAACGCGGGCCTCGGCTTCGACGCGGGTGTCGTCGGCCGGGTGGAGCAGCACCGCGAGCGCGGCAAGAAGTCGACCCACGCGCTGTACGTACGGCAGGTGGTGCGTCAGCTGCTGGGCGAGTCGAACCGCCGGCACGGTTCGATCACGCTGGAGCGGGAAGGTGAGGAGCCGCTCACGGATCTCGTCCTCTCCATAGTCTCGAACACCTCGCCATGGACGTTCCTGGGCAACCGCCCGATCTACGCCTCCCCGCAGGCCTCGTTCGACACGGGGCTCGATGTTTTCGGTCTGCGCCGTCTGTCCACGGCCGCGGTTGCCCGGTATGGCACCCAGTTGCTCACTTCGTCCCCGGAACGCGGACCCCACGGCAAGCACGCCGCGGCACTGCACGATCTGGACCGCTTCACCTTGCATTCGAAGGTGCCGCTCCCCCTCCAGATGGACGGTGACCATCTGGGGCTGCGTACCAGCGTGACGTTCACAGGTGTACGCCGTGCACTGCGTGTGATTGTGTGAGCAGAAAGGGCCAAAGTCCTTTCACTCGAACGTTTAGGCCAGGATCCACCCCATGGAAGTACGGCTGTGACCTAGTCGACACCGAAGAATCAAAAAAAACTTTCTTGAAGGGGTTGTATCCGCCGCTGAGGTTTGCGAGTCTCTACGTGGCGATCGGGACGGCCCGCAAGACCGGCCTCCACTGATCACCAGAACCCCTCTACAAAACACAGGACCACGCCGGGGAAGACTCGGCGGTCGGCCCTTCACTTGTTGAGGGATTCGTGAAAGCGTTCACATTCACAAGCAACTTGCACAGTCATACCAAGGAGAGGTAGCAGCCATGGACTGGCGTCACAACGCCGTTTGCCGCGAGGAAGACCCCGAGCTCTTCTTCCCCATCGGCAACACCGGTCCTGCGCTGCTGCAGATCGAGGAAGCCAAGGCCGTCTGCCGTCGCTGCCCGGTGATCGAGCAGTGTCTGCAGTGGGCGCTCGAGTCCGGTCAGGACTCCGGCGTCTGGGGTGGTCTCAGCGAGGACGAGCGCCGCGCCATGAAGCGCCGCGCCGCCCGCAACCGGGCCCGTCAGGCCTCCGCCTGACGACCCACCCCTGCTGACAGCCTGAGCTTGGCGGCGCGCACATCGCGTGCGCATCTCCCGCCCCCGAGCCGCAGCGCGCAGTGAACGAAGAAGTCGAGCACTAGCCTCGGACCAATGGCGGTCCGGGGCTTTTTGCTGTCCGCCGGCCGCGGTGACATGGCCCTCAACTGGCGGGTGGCGCGGGCCACTTGTGCCCTGTGAGCGTTTGCCCTCTTCCCTGTGAGGCGGGCCACTCCTCCCGCATGACGAGGGCCACTCACTCTCTGTGACGTCCGCCGCTTCCCCGCGCGTACCGCCGCCGAGCGGTCCTACTTCTGCGCCCGCACCGGGATGTCGAGGATCACCTGGGTGCCGCGCTCGGGCGCCGGGACCATGTCGAAGGTGCCGCCCAGCTCGCCCTCGACCAGGGTGCGGACGATCTGCAGCCCGAGATTTCCGGCGGTCCGCGGATCGAAGCCCTCCGGCAGCCCGACGCCGTCGTCCTGGACCGTGACGAGCAGGCGCGCCTCCTTCGTGGTACCGCCGCGCACCGCCGAGACCTCGACCGTGCCGGTGTCGCCCTGTTGGAAGCCGTGCTCCAGGGCGTTCTGCAGCACCTCGGTGAGCACCATCGACAGCGGCGTGGCGACTTCCGCGTCCAGGATGCCGAAGCGGCCGGTGCGCCGGCCGACGACCTTGCCCGGGGAGATCTCCGCGACCATGGACAGCACACGGTCGGCGATCTCGTCGAACTCGACCCGCTCGTCCAGGTTCTGGGACAGCGTCTCGTGCACGATGGCGATGGACCCGACGCGGCGGACCGCCTCCTCCAGCGCCTCCCGGCCGCGATCGGAGTCGATGCGCCGGGCCTGCAGCCGCAGCAGGGCCGCCACCGTCTGGAGGTTGTTCTTCACCCGGTGGTGGATCTCCCGGATGGTGGCGTCCTTGGTGATCAACTCGCGCTCGCGGCGCCGCAGTTCCGTCACGTCCCGCAGCAGCACCAGCGAACCGATGCGCGTGCCCTTCGGCTTGAGCGGGATCGCCCGGAACTGGATGACCCCGTCGCTGGCCTCGATCTCGAACTCCCGCGGCGCCCAGCCACTGGCGACCTTGGCGAGCGCCTCGTCCACCGGGCCCCGGGTCGGGGCGAGTTCCGCGGTGGTCTGGCCCAGGTGCTGGCCGACGAGGTCGGAGGCGAGGCCGAGCCGGTGGTAGGCGGACAGTGCGTTCGGGGAGGCGTACTGGACGATGCCGTCCGCGTCGAGCCGGATCAGGCCGTCGCCGACGCGCGGCGAGGCGTCCATGTCCACCTGCTGGTCCGGGAACGGGAAGGAGCCGGCCGCGATCATCTGCGCGAGGTCGGAGGCGCTCTGCAGATAGGTCAGCTCGAGCCGGCTCGGGGTGCGCACGGTGAGCAGGTTGGTGTTGCGGGCGATCACGCCCAGGACGCGGCCGTCCCGCCGTACGGGGATCGACTCGACCCGGACGGGGACCTCCTCGCGCCACTCCGGGTCGCCCTCGCGCACGATCCGGCCCTCGTCGAGTGCGGCGTCCAGCAGGGGCCGGCGGCCGCGCGGGACGAGGTGGCCGACCATGTCGTCCTGGTAGGAGGTGGGGCCGGTGTTGGGCCGCATCTGGGCGACCGAGACGTACCGCGTGCCGTCGCGGGTGGGAACCCAGAGAACCAGGTCGGCGAAGGAGAGGTCGGAGAGCAGCTGCCACTCCGACACCAGCAGATGCAGCCACTCGAGGTCGGAGTCGTCGAGGGCGGTGTGCTGGCGGACCAGTTCGTTCATGGAGGGCACGGGTGCGAGCGTACCTGGCGGTTTGTACGGCCCTGAAATGTACGGCGCGGACCTGGGGCCGTGGGACGCGGGAGACCTCTGGCCGCGGGACTGGGCGGGCCCGGAAACACCCGCGGGCCGCGGCGCCTGGGAGGGACCCTCAACCCTCCCGGCACCGCAGCCCGGAGCAATATCGGCCGTGGGGTGTGCGGTCCCGGTCGGCCGAAGGTGAGGAGCCGGGGCAGTCAGGGCAGAGAGCTCCGGTTCCTCGATCCGTCTTCCTGTGCGGGGAAGACGGAGGCTGTGATCGCTGCGCTCGGTCGTGCTCGCACCGTCCCGACGCATTCTGGACTAGACCACTAGGCCTGTCCATGTGCCGGGGCGGATCGCTCGCGCAGCTCGTGTGAAGTTATTGCACCGCAGCCTAGCCCGCCCCGGTCAGCAACGGGGCCACACCGTCATGGCAAATTCCGCGACCGCTTCCAGTTCCTCCCGGCTCGCCCCGTCCCGTGCCTGCTGCGACATGCCCTGGAACACGGCGGCGGCATGGCGTGCGAGGACGCCCGGCTCGGTGTCCGGCGGCAGCCGGCCGGCGGCGACATCGGCCCGGATGCGGTTCTCGATGGCGAGCACGTTGGCCTCGCGCTGCCGGCGCAGGGCTTCCTCGACCTCGGGGGTCGAGCAGTTGGTGGCCGCGTGGATGACGAGGCAGCCGTGCGGGTGGCCGGGGGCGGTGAACCCCGTCGCGGCCTCGCGCAGCAGCCGTGCCACCGCCGCCTCGGCGGTCGGCTCCTCCTCCAGCGCGCGCTGCGCGAAGGAGCCGTGGGTGGCGCCGTAGACCTGCACGACCTCCTCGAAGAGCGCGCGTTTGTCACCGAAGGCGGCATACAGGCTGGGGGCCCCGATGCCCATCACCCGGGTCAGGTCGGAGACCGAGGTCGCCTCGTACCCCCGTTCCCAGAAGGCCATGAGCGCCTTCTCCAGCGCGGTCGCGCGGTCGAAGGCGCGAGGACGGCCGCGGGGGCGGGGGGTGCGCGCCGCGGTACCGCTGCCGCCGGAGGTCGCCTTGTCTGTTCGCTGGTCACCCATGAGGGGGATTTTATAGCGGGCACTAGAAAAATGTCGGCGGACGTGTGTACGGTCTTTTTGTATCGACCGCTAGAGAAATGCGGCGACGGAGCGAAGGGGGCGCCGACATGGGCGTACTGGCCGGCAGGACGGCTCTGGTGACGGGGGCGAGCAGGGGCATTGGACGCGGGATCGCGGAGCGGCTGGCGCGCGACGGAGCCCGGGTGGCGGTGCACTACGGGAGCAACGAGACGGCGGCGAAGGAGACGGTCGCCGAGATTGAGGCGGCGGGCGGCTCGGCCTTCGCCGTCGGGGCGGAGCTGGGCGTACCGGGGGACGCCGCACGGCTGTGGGCCGAGTTCGACCGGCATGCGGACGGGGTGGACATCCTGGTGAACAACGCCGGGATCGGGACCTCGCACCCGTTCGAGGAGATCGACGAGAAGGAGTACGACCGCCTCTTCGCCGTGAACGTGAAGGCGCCGCACTTCATCACCCGGCTCGGGCTGTCCCGGCTCAGGGACGGCGGCCGCGTGATCAACATATCCTCCGGCCTCGCACGGACCGCGGCGATGCCGCAGCTGATGGCGTACGCGATGACGAAGGGCGCCCTCGACGTCTTCACCCGGGACCTGGCCAAGGTGCTCGGCGCACGCGGGATCACGGTCAACTCGGTCGCGCCCGGCATCGTCGACACCGACATCAACGCCGCGTGGCTGCGGACGAGCGACGAGGCATGGCGGGGCGCCGCCGCGTATTCGGCGCTCGGCCGGGTGGGCGCACCGGCGGACATCGCCGACGCGGTGGCCTTCCTGGCCTCCGACGACGGCCGCTGGGTGACGGGCCACTGGCTCGACGCGACGGGGGGCTCCCTGACCTGACCGGCGTCCCGGCCCGAGGGAGGAGGTCGGAGTGGGCCGGCGGGGCAGCGCGGCGGGGGCGGCCATGCGCCGTGCCGCTGCGGCGGTGGCGGGCGGGGAGGGGCGCGGAGACCCTGGGAGAGGACGGCCCGCCTCTGTTAGATTGGTCTAGATTGGTCTAAACCACATTGCCCGATTCCGGGCACCGGGCGCCCGGCGGCTCACCCAGCGCCTTCCCGGTCCCGGCCACCCCGGTCCCTCTCCGAGTCCCCTCTTCGAAACGGCAGGCCAGCGTGGAAGTTGTCATCGTTCCGGACGCCGAGGCGGGCGGCGAGCTCATCGCCGAGGCCATGGCGCAGCTGCTGCGGCGCAAGCCCGATGCCCTCCTCGGCGTCGCCACGGGCTCGACCCCGCTGCCCATCTACCGGGCGCTGGAGGCGAAGGTGCGCTCCGGTGCCGTGGACACCGGCCGGGCCCGCGTCGCCCAGCTCGACGAGTACGTGGGGCTGCCCGCCGAGCACCCGGAGTCCTACCGCTCGGTGCTGCGCCGCGAGGTGCTGGAGCCGCTCGGCATCGGCATGGAGCGGTTCCTCGGCCCGGACGGCACCGCGCAGGACGTGCAGGCGGCGTGCGAGGCGTACGACAGGGCGCTGCCCGAGGCCGGCGGGGTGGACCTCCAGCTCCTCGGGATCGGGACCGACGGACACATCGGCTTCAACGAGCCGTGCTCCTCGCTCGCCTCCCGTACGCGGATCAAGACGCTGACCGAGCAGACCCGGGTGGACAACGCCCGCTTCTTCGACGGCGACATCGACCAGGTGCCGCACCACGTGATCACGCAGGGCATCGGCACCATCCTGGAGGCCCGCCACCTGGTCCTGCTGGCCACGGGCGAGGGCAAGGCGGACGCAGTGGCCGCGACCGTCGAGGGCCCGGTCGCGGCGGTCTGCCCGGCCTCCGCGTTGCAACTGCACCCGCACGCGACGGTGGTCGTGGACGAGGCGGCGGCGTCCAAGCTGAAGCTGGCGGACTACTTCCGGCACACATACGCGAACAAGCCGGAGTGGCAGGGCATCTGACCGGAGCCGGACAGGCCCGGGCGGCGGAGCCGGGGCGGGCCGGGCGGCGGAGCCCGGGCGGGCCGGGTGCCGGAGTCGGGGCGGGCCGGGTGCCGAGCCGGGCCACAGAGCGTTCCCGCTGGACTAGACCAGAGGGGGCGCCGACGGTATACAGAGGAGATCACGGAGCGTGCGGAGGCGCCCACCGAGGTCACGCCGCACCAAGCCGTGCCACGATGTGAGCCCGCGGCCGATGGCGTGTCGGCCGCTTCGGCACCGGAGCCGGGAAGGCAGAGCATGAGCACCGACGTCAGCAGTGCGGAGAACGACAGTGGCGCCACCGTCCGTACCGCGCGCGTGCCCAAGTACTACCGCCTGAAGAAGCACCTGCTCGACATGACCGAGACGATGCCGCCCGGCACCCCGGTCCCGCCGGAGCGGACGCTCGCGGCGGAGTTCGACACCTCCCGTACGACCGTCCGCCAGGCGCTGCAGGAGCTGGTGGTCGAGGGTCGGCTGGAGCGCATCCAGGGCAAGGGCACGTTCGTGGCCAAGCCGAAGGTGTCGCAGGCGCTGCAGCTCACGTCGTACACCGAGGACATGCGCGCCCAGGGCCTGGAGCCCACCTCGCAGCTGCTCGACATCGGTTACATCACCGCCGACGACCGGCTCGCCGACCTGCTCGACATCACCGCCGGCGGCCGGGTGCTGCGCATCGAGCGGCTGCGCATGGCCAACGGCGAACCGATGGCCATAGAGACCACCCACCTCTCGGCCAAGCGTTTCCCGGCGTTGCGCCGCTCCCTGGTGAAGTACACGTCCCTGTACACCGCGCTCGCCGAGGTCTACGACGTCCACCTCGCCGAGGCCGAGGAAACCATCGAGACCTCGCTGGCCACCCCGCGCGAGGCCGGACTGCTCGGCACCGACGTGGGCCTGCCGATGCTGATGCTCTCCCGGCACTCCTTCGACCGGCAGGGCGAGCCGGTGGAGTGGGTGCGGTCGGTCTACCGCGGGGACCGCTACAAGTTCGTGGCCCGTCTGAAGCGGCCGTAGAACGCTCCGTCACATCCCGCCTCAGTCGCGGTCGGATAACGGTCCAGACCGTCAACGCCCGTTATGCGGACGAGGGGTTCCGTTCCTGCTACACCTGACCTAGATTTCCTGCGCATTGCACAGGTGATCAGTGAGGGGACGGAACCGCGCGATGACGAATGCGCCAGATGTGTCCAGACCGGCGACGGTGACGCCCGTGCGCGTCGTCATCGCCCTCTGCCTTGCAGCGCCCTTCGTGGCGATGCTGTGGGTCGGAAGTTACGCGAAGGTGGACCCTACGTTCATCGGGATCCCCTTCTTCTACTGGTACCAGATGCTGTGGGTGATCATCTCCACGGCGCTGACGGTGCTCGCGTACCAGCTGTGGCGCCGTGACCAGCGCGCCCGTGCCTCCCGGAAGGGCGGTGCGGACCAGTGAAGGACGGCGTGAACGGCGTCGCACTCGGCGTCTTCATCTTCTTCTTCCTCCTCGTCACGGTGCTCGGCTTCCTGGCCGCGCGCTGGCGCAAGGCCGAGAACGAGCACAGCCTCGACGAATGGGGCCTGGGCGGGCGGTCGTTCGGTACCTGGATCACCTGGTTCCTGCTCGGCGGCGACCTGTACACGGCGTACACCTTCGTCGCCGTGCCGGCGGCGATCTACGCGGCGGGCGCGTCCGGCTTCTTCGCGGTGCCGTACACGATCCTCGTCTACCCGCTGATCTTCACGTTCCTGCCCCGGCTGTGGTCGGTGTCGCACAAGCACGGGTACGTGACGACCTCGGACTTCGTGCGCGGGCGTTTCGGCTCCAAGGGGCTGTCGCTGGCGGTGGCGCTGACCGGCATCCTCGCGACGATGCCGTACATCGCGCTCCAGCTCGTCGGCATCCAGGCCGTGCTGGACGTGATGGGCGTCGGCGGCGGCGAGAACACCAACTGGTTCGTCAAGGACCTGCCGCTGCTGATCGCGTTCGGCGTGCTGGCGGCGTACACCTACTCGTCGGGTCTGCGGGCTCCCGCGCTGATCGCGTTCGTGAAGGACGCGCTGATCTACATCGTCATCGCGGTGGCGATCATCTACATCCCGATCAAGCTGGGCGGCTTCGACGACATCTTCGCCAAGGCGGGCCACGCGTTCAGCCAGGTCAACCCGACGACGCACAAGCCGCGCGGCGCGCTGGTCTCGGGTGAGGCCCAGCAGTGGACGTACGCCACCCTGGCGCTGGGCTCCGCGCTCGCGCTGTTCATGTACCCGCACTCGATCACCGCGACGCTGTCGTCCAAGAGCCGGGAGGTGATCCGGCGCAACACCACGATTCTGCCGCTGTACTCCCTGATGCTGGGCCTGCTCGCGCTGCTCGGTTTCATGGCGATCGCGGCCGGCGTCAAGGTGCAGAACGGCCAGCTGGCCATCCCGCAGCTGTTCGAGGACATGTTCCCGGACTGGTTCACGGGCATCGCGTTCGCGGCGATCGGCATCGGCGCACTGGTCCCCGCGGCCATCATGTCCATCGCGGCGGCGAACCTGTTCACGCGCAACATCTACAAGGACTTCATCAAGCCGGAGGCCACGCCGAAGCAGGAGGCCCAGGTCTCCAAGATCGTCTCCCTGCTGGTGAAGGTGGGCGCGCTGGTCTTCGTCCTCACCATGGACAAGACGGTCGCCATCAACTTCCAGCTGCTGGGCGGCATCTGGATCCTGCAGACCTTCCCGGCCCTGGTCGGCGGCCTGTTCACGCGCTGGTTCCACCGCTGGGCGCTGCTGGCGGGCTGGGCGGTCGGCATGGTCTACGGCACGCTCGTGGCCTACGGGGTGCCGTCGCCCACCAACCCGGGCCAGAAGCACTTCGGTGGCTCCGCGAAGGAGATTCCCGGCATCGGCGAGATCGGCTACATCGGCCTCACGGCGTTCGTGCTGAACGTCCTGGTGACCGTGGTCCTCACGCTCGTCCTGAAGGCCGTCAAGGCCCCCGAGGGCGTCGACGAGACCCGGCCGGAGGACTACACGGCGGACGCCGGCGACCCGGGCGTCCAGTCCGAACTCCCCCCGGCCACGGCGGGCGCCGGTCACTGAAACACGCCCCGTGGGCGCGTGAGCTGAGCGAGCAACCGCGGGGCTGCCCCGAGGCGGGCCGCCGGAGGCAGATGCCACGGCGGCCCGCTGTCGTGCGGGCTCCCTCCGCGGACGACAGGCCGGTGCCCCGTGCCCGCCGGGCCGGGGCCGTCGGCGGCCGCCGGGCCGGCGTCGTGCCGACCCGGCGGGCCGCGGACAGTTGACGCTATGAGATCAGCGCAACACAACATCTGGGGGTGACGCGACAGCCCGGCACTAGATGTATGCTCATGCTCGCTGTCGTCGCAGGGGAATCCGGTGCGAATCCGGAACTGTCCCGCAACGGTGTACATGCGTGCTTCGCGCACGCTGGTCCAGTCCGAGGACCTGCCGACAGTGCACCCGGCCACCCGGCCGGCGTGCCCTGACGTCCGGGCCTCGTGGAATGGGCCGGTGGACGCGACGCCGCGTGCGCTCGTGTGCTGCCCCCTGCCCTCGCCGAGGCCCCGTGCCGAGCGAGGGAGAGCCCCACGTGACCATCGCGCCAGCCGATCCGGCCTCAGCCACCCAGCGGGAGCAGGACGGTCCCGGTGCCGCGTTGCTGCGCATCCTGACCGAGCTGACCGCCGACCTCCCCGACGCCGACCCCGGCCGGGTCGCCGCCGCCGCGCTGCGCGGCCGCTCGGCGCACGCCGACGAGGCGGAGCTGCGGGAGCTGGCCACGGAGGCCGCCGCCGGGCTCATCTCCGAGGACCCCGCCTACTCGCGGCTGGCCGCCCGTCTGCTCACCCTGACCGTCCGCGCGGAGGCCGCCTCCCAGGGCGTCACCTCGTTCACGGAGTCGGTCGCCGTCGGGCACCGCGAGGGGCTCATCGCGGACCGGACCGCGGCGTTCGTACGGCTGCACGCCGAACGGCTCGACGCCCTCGTCGACACCGGAGCCGACGACCGCTTCGGCTACTTCGGCCTGCGCACCCTGCACAGCCGCTACCTCCTGCGCCACCCGATCACCCGCAAGGTGATCGAGACGCCCCAGCACTTCCTGCTGCGGGTGGCGAGCGGGCTCGCGGAGGACGACACCGTCCGCTCCGCCGACGAGGTCGCGGCGCTCTACGGGCTCATGAGCCGCCTCGACTACCTGCCCTCCTCCCCCACCCTCTTCAACTCCGGCACCCGCCACCCCCAGATGTCGTCCTGCTACCTGCTGGACTCCCCGCTGGACGAGCTGGACTCCATCTACGACCGCTACCACCAGGTCGCCCGGCTCTCCAAGCACGCCGGCGGCATCGGCCTGTCGTACTCCCGCATCCGCAGCCGCGGCTCCCTCATCCGTGGCACCAACGGGCACTCCAACGGCATCGTCCCGTTCCTGAAGACGCTGGATGCCTCGGTCGCCGCGGTGAACCAGGGCGGGCGGCGCAAGGGCGCGGCCGCGGTGTACCTGGAGACCTGGCACTCGGACATCGAGGAGTTCCTGGAGCTGCGGGACAACACCGGTGAGGACGCCCGCCGTACGCACAACCTGAACCTCGCGCACTGGATCCCGGACGAGTTCATGCGCCGGGTCGACGCGGACGCGCAGTGGTCGCTGTTCTCGCCGGCCGACGTGCCGGAGCTGGTCGACCTGTGGGGCGAGGAGTTCGACGCCGCGTACCGCAAGGCGGAGGACGCGGGGCTGGCGAAGAAGACGCTTCCGGCCCGTGAGCTGTACGGCCGCATGATGCGCACGCTGGCGCAGACCGGCAACGGCTGGATGACCTTCAAGGACGCCGCCAACCGCACCGCCAACCAGACCGCCCTGCCGGGCCACGTGGTCCACTCCTCCAACCTCTGCACGGAGATCCTGGAGGTCACCGACGACGGTGAGACGGCGGTGTGCAACCTCGGCTCCGTCAACCTCGGCGCCTTCGTGGCCGACGGGGACATCGACTGGGAGCGGCTGGACGCCACCGTCCGCACGGCCGTGACCTTCCTCGATCGCGTCGTGGACATCAACTTCTACCCGACCGAGCAGGCGGGCCGCTCCAACGCCAAGTGGCGCCCGGTCGGCCTGGGCGCGATGGGGCTGCAGGACGTCTTCTTCAAGCTGCGGCTGCCGTTCGACTCCGCCGAGGCCAAAGCGCTGTCCACCCGGATCGCCGAGCGCGTCATGCTCGCGGCGTACGAGGCCTCGGCCGACCTCGCCGAGCGCAACGGCCCGCTGCCGGCCTGGGAGAAGACCCGGACGGCACAGGGCGTCCTGCATCCCGACCACTACGACGTCGAGCTGACCTGGCCGGAGCGCTGGGCGGCACTGCGCCGCCGTATCGCCACGACCGGCATGCGCAACTCCCTGCTCCTCGCCATCGCGCCGACCGCCACCATCGCCTCCATCGCGGGCGTGTACGAGTGCATCGAGCCGCAGGTGTCGAACCTGTTCAAGCGCGAGACGCTGTCCGGCGAGTTCCTCCAGGTGAACTCCTACCTGGTCGCCGACCTGAAGCAGCTCGGCGTGTGGGACGCCCGCACCCGTGAGGCGCTGCGCGAGTCGAGCGGCTCGGTGCAGGACTTCGCGTGGATCCCCGAGGACGTGCGGCGGCTGTACCGCACGGCGTGGGAGATCCCGCAGCGCGGTCTGATCGACATGGCGGCGGCCCGGACTCCGTTCCTGGACCAGGCGCAGTCGCTCAACCTGTTCCTGGAGACGCCGACGATCGGCAAGCTCTCCTCGATGTACGCCTACGCCTGGAAGTCGGGGCTGAAGACGACGTACTACCTGCGCTCGCGCCCGGCGACGCGCATCGCCCGCGCCGCGCGGGCCCAGGCCCGGCCTGAGAAGTCCCTCCCCGTCCAGCAGGTGACCGACGACGAGGCGATCGCCTGCTCCCTGGAGAACCCCGAGTCCTGCGAGGCCTGCCAGTAATTCCCACCCGCCCCCGACCACCACCCCTGGAGGACGGCGCTCCGCGCCGACAGAAATGATCCGTAACACGAACCTGCTCGACCCGGGCTTCGAACTGACCCTGCGTCCCATGCGCTACCCGGACTTCTACGAGCGCTACCGGGACGCCATCAAGAACACCTGGACCGTGGAGGAGGTCGACCTCCACTCCGACGTCGCCGACCTCGCGAAGCTGACTCCGGCGGAGCAGCACCTCATCGGCCGGCTGGTGGCGTTCTTCGCGACGGGCGACTCGATCGTCGCGAACAACCTGGTGCTGACGCTGTACAAGCACATCAACTCCCCCGAGGCGCGCCTGTACCTGTCGCGGCAGCTCTTCGAGGAGGCCGTGCACGTCCAGTTCTATCTGACGCTGCTGGACACCTACCTGCCCGACCCGGAGGACCGCGCGGCCGCGTTCGACGCGGTGGAGAACATCCCCTCCATCCGGGAGAAGGCCGGCTTCTGCTTCAAGTGGATCAACGAGGTCGAGAAGCTGGAGCGTCTGGAGTCCAAGGCCGACCGGCGCCGCTTCCTGCTGAACCTCATCTGCTTCGCGGCGTGCATCGAGGGCCTGTTCTTCTACGGCGCCTTCGCGTACGTGTACTGGTTCCGCAGCCGGGGCCTGCTGCACGGTCTCGCCACCGGCACCAACTGGGTGTTCCGTGACGAGACCATGCACATGTCGTTCGCCTTCGACGTGGTCGACACCGTCCGCAAGGAGGAGCCGGACCTCTTCGACGAGGAGCTCGGGCAGCAGGTCACCGACATGCTCGAGGAGGCCGTCGAGGCCGAGCTGCAGTTCGCGCGCGACCTGTGCGGCGACGGCCTGCCGGGCATGAACACCGACTCGATGCGGCAGTACCTGGAGTGTGTCGCCGACCAGCGGCTCACCCGGCTCGGCTTCGCCCCCGTGTACGGCTCGGAGAACCCCTTCTCCTTCATGGAGCTGCAGGGTGTTCAGGAGCTGACCAACTTCTTCGAGCGGCGCCCCTCGGCGTACCAGGTCGCGGTGGAGGGCACCGTCGACCTGGACGAGGACTTCTGAGGCGTTGTCCCTCCCCGGGTCTCCTGGGCCTCCTTGATCTGCCGGTCCATCCGCCGCTCGCGCACGGCGCCGAGTGCGGACGGCAGCATCAGGAGGACCAGGATCCCCAGGGTGAAGAGCATTCCGACGAGGCCTTCGATCTGGTTTCCGTTCATGGACACCACTCTCGCGCGGAACACTCCTTACCGTGAGTGGCAGGACTGCCGTAGAGCCTCGAATTACTGCCATCGGCGAGGCACACTGGCAGCATGCTGAAGAACGTGGCGGCCGTCCTGCTCGACGGTGTGCATCCCTTCGAACTCGGGGTCGTGTGCGAGGTCTTCGGGCTCGACCGGAGCGACGACGGACTGCCGGTGTACGACTTCGCGGTCGTCTCCGCCGAGGGCCCGGCGCTGGCCACGCACGTCGGCGGGCTGACCGTGTCCACGCCGTACGGCCTGGAGCGGCTGGAGGAGGCCGACCTGATCGTCGTCCCGGCGGGCGACGGCTACACGCACCGCGTCTGTCCGCCGGCGCTGCTGGACGCCCTGGTGCGTGCGGTGGAGCGCGGGTCGCGGGTACTGAGCGTGTGCTCCGGCGTGTTCGTGCTGGGCGCCGCCGGGCTGCTGCACGGGCGGCGCTGCGCCGTGCACTGGCACCACGCCGAGGAGCTGCGGCGGCAGTACCCGAGGGCGGTCGTCGAGCCGGACGTGCTCTACGTCGACGAGGATCCGGTGATCACCTCGGCGGGCACGGCCGCCGGCATCGACGCCTGTCTGCACCTGGTGCGCAAGGAGCAGGGGCCGGAGGTCGCCAACAAGATCGCCCGGCGCATGGTGGTGCCGCCGCACCGGGACGGCGGGCAGGCGCAGTACATCGAGCGTCCCCTGCCGAAGGATTCCTGCGACACCGTCGGCGAGGTGCTGGCGTGGATGGAGCAGCACCTCGATCAGGAGGTGACCGTCGAACAGCTCGCCGCGCGGGCCCACATGGCGCCGCGCACCTTCGCCCGGCGCTTCCAGCAGGAGACCGGCACGACGCCGTACCGGTGGATCCTGCGCCAGCGGGTGCTGCTGGCGCAGCGGCTGCTGGAGGCGACGGACGAGACGATGGACGCGATCGCCTGGCGTACCGGGTTCGGTACGGCGGCGGCGCTGCGGCACCAGTTCACGCGTGCGTTGGGCACCACGCCGAACGCCTACCGCCGTACCTTCCGGGGCCCGCAGGCCGCCTGAGCGCTCAGCGCGGTACCGCCCGTACCAGCAGCCGGTGCGGGCGCAGGGTGATGCCGACGCGGACCGCGTCGTTCGAGCCGGGCACCTGCTCGAAGCGGTACCGCGCGGCGAGCGCGGCGGTGACCAGCGTCAGCTGCGCCATCGAGAAGTGGTCGCTGGGGCACTTGCGGTTGCCGGTGCTGAACGGGCTCATGGCGTGTTTGGGCACGTCCTTGGCCCGCTCCGGAAGCCAGCGGTCCGGGTCGAACTCCAGGTTGCGGGCGTAGGACTTGGGATCGCGCTGGATCGCGTACGGGCTGTAGATGATGTCGGACCCGGCCGGAATGCGATAGCCACCGAGTTCCGTGTCGACGACCGCCCGCCGGGTCAATATCCATACCGCCGGCCGCAAACGCATGGCCTCGATGACGACATTGTTGGTGTGCCGCAGCGCGCGTACGTCCTCGAATGCGACGGGGCGCCCGCCGGTGACGGATTCGACTTCGTCGCGCACCTTGTCGGCGTGTGCGGGGTGCTCGGAAAGTGCCTGAAGCAACCACATGATGGTGGATGCCACTGTTTCACTGCCGGGGGTGAGGATGGCGACGACCTGGTCGTGGATCTCCTGCTCCCCGATGGGGTCGCCGTTTTCGTCCTTCGCGTCCAGCAATGCCGTCAGCAAATCGTCCGGCTTTTGACCAGATGCGCGCCGCTCGGCGATGATCTCGTCGACGAGGAGATGCAGATCGGCCAGCGCCCGATTGAATTCGCGGTTCCCCGGCGTCGGCAGCCGGTACAGCGGCCCGAGCGGGACCACCATCCGCCGGTACATGCCGCGGAAGACGACCGCGAGGGCGGTGCACAGCCGCTCGGCGCGCTCGTCCATGTAGTCGCCGCGCAGCAGGCAGCGGGCGGCGATACGCACGGCGACGCGGAACGACTCGCTGGTGCAGTCGATCGTCCCGGCGTCCCGCCAGCGCTCGACGAGGGCGTGCGCCTCCTCCTCCATGATCGGCCCGTATGCGGGGATCGCGTCGAGCCGGAACGCTGGCTGGATGGTGCGCCGCTGACGGCGGTGCTGGGGGCCGTTGGCGGTGGCCACGCCCTCCTTGCCGAGCAGCCCTTCCAGGGACTCCCACAGCGGACCGGCGATGTGGTAGTCGGGGCTGAGCGCGAGGGCGCCGGTCAGTTCCGGGGTGGTGACGGCGTACAGCGTCTTGGGGCCGAGCCGGAGACGGACGACGTCGCCGTGGTCGCGCAGGGCGGACATGAAGTGGAGCGGGTCGTGCGCCAGTTTCCAGCCGTGGCCGAGAACGGGCACACCGCCGCCCGCGATCGGCGGCTCGCGCAGCTCCGGGGTCGTGGAGACCGAGGGCTTCACCGACTCGACGGTCATTTCTCACCTGCCGCTTCGTTGTTGACGTACGGGGGCGTGGACCGGTCGTCCCAGCTGTCGACCATGTACCGGCCGGACTCGTGGTGGAACCAGTAGACGGAACTGAACCAGTTCCGCATGTTCCCGACGCAGGCCCGAACGGCGGCGCTCAGTTCTTTTCCGCGCACCGTGCCGTCATCGAGTCGGTCGGCGAACCGTAAAGCGTCCGTTTCCGCGTCGAGGAATTGCGTGATGCATTCCTCCACACGCCGCCGGACTTCGCGTACCGCTTCTTCCAGAGTCAGTCCCTCATGGGTGATGAGACTGATTCCGAGATTGTGCACCTCGTCGCCCGCTATTTCCTTCGGCAGCGAGCACAGGTCGTTGTACCAGGCGGCGAATTCCTGACTCAGCAGGGCCGGGCGCGCAAAAGCCGGGTCCTTTCGCACGGCGTCGGGCAGTTCACAGCCGGCGCTCGGTTCGAGCAGGTCGGTCCAGATCCGGTGCGCGAAGGTGAGCCGGCGCAGGGCCAGATACTCCTCGACCGTCGGCACGATGCCCTCGGTGCGGTTGCGGAACTCGCGGTCGTAGGCCTCGATCACCGCGTGGAAGTGCCGGGTGAAGCGGGCGTTCCAGCCGCCCGGGAGGAACGAGAACAGCCGTCCCACACTGTCCGCCAGCCCTGCGACCAGCGGATCCTCATGGTCGAGATGGTCCTGGGGCGCGTCCAGCGCGGTGTGCAGCCTGTTCTTCAGACGGCGCCAGGCGACCGGCCTGCGGTGCACGATGTCGCGGTCGTGACGGTCGTCCCAGATGAAGAACCATGCGCTGTAGTCGGCGATGGCCTGGAGCACCTCGTCGGGGGCGCCCAGGTAGTAGCCCGCCATGAGGTCGGTGTAGCACAGGCCGTCGGCATATTCCTCGACCTTGTCCGCCGACATGAGCCGCTTTTCCAGCAACCAGGTCCGGGTCTTCTCCTGGAGCTGCGGCCAATACGGGTGCAACCGCCGGGGAAACGCCGCCTCGATCACCGGAAGAGTAAGCGACGGTGGCACTGCCACCGCCTTCGACGCCCCGCCGGCGCCGCGTGTGGTGCTGCATGGGAGAGCGTGCACGAAGTACCCCTCTCAGCCGCCGTTCGCGCACACCCCTCCTGTCGTACCGGGCGTGCGCCGTCGCGTATCCCCGCACTCTCCATTCAGCACCACAACTGACTGTTCTGGGAACGGATTTGCTTCATTCACTACCCCAACGTGCCGAGAATCTCCCCCTATGTGACTGCTTATCGATCAAGAGATGTGCGCAGGGGATCGAACGTGCGACGGACAGACGAACGGCGTCCGCTCGGGCGGTGAGGCCCGGACGGACGCCGTTCGTGGGGTCGGTGTGCCGCGTCAGTCGTTGGCGACGACCGGGTAGCGCGGCTCGTTCTCGGCCATCTGCCGCAGCACGTCCTTGCGTTCCCGCTTGGAGAGCCGGTCGATGTAGAGGTAGCCGTACAGGTGATCGGTCTCGTGCTGCAAACAGCGCGCGAAGTAGCCGGTGCCGCGCACCTTGACCGGGTTGCCCTGCTCGTCCTGCCCCGTGACCTCGGCGTAGTCGGGACGCGCGAGCGGCGCGTACGCGGTCGGCACGGACAGGCAGCCCTCGTTGCTGTCGTCCAGGACGCGCCGGTCGGCCGGCAGCTCGACCGGCTTGGGGTTGCAGACCACACCGACGTGCCGCACGCCGTTGTCGTCCTGGCAGTCGTAGACGAAGACCTTCAGGTCGACGCCGATCTGGTTGGCGGCCAGGCCCACGCCCTCGGCGGTGCGCTGCGAGGCGAACATGTCCGCGACCAGCTGCTGGAGCTCGTCGCCGAAGTCGGTGACGTCCTTGCACTCCTTGTGCAGGACCGGGTTGCCGACGACCGTGATCGGCCGCGAGGTGCCGCGCTCACGCCAGGCGGTCTCGCGCTCCTCGCAGTCCTCCGTGTCCACGACGAAACCCTCGTCGTCGACGGGGAGCACGCCCACGTGCTGCTGATCGGTGTCCTGCTGCGCCATGACCGACGTAAGCCTTCCTGAACAAAACAAAGGGATGCTGATACAGGGTACGGCGGGTCTAACAGACCTCTTCCAGATCTCGCCAGTCGCGCGAGTCCGGGCTGTCCGCGACCCAGCCGTCCAGCAGCCCCCGGACCAGCGAGGCCGGGGCGGCGACGCCGCACTCCCGCTCCGGCACCCACAGCTGCCCGTCCGTGCGGTGGCCGAGCGGGCCGGGATGACCGGGCTCGCTGTGGTCATGGGGATCGAGATGCACCCCGTCCCCCTCGTCCGACGGCATCCGCGACTCCGAGCACATCCGGCACAGCAGCCGCACCGAGGACGACCAGTCCTCCGCCGCGAACCCCGCGTCCGCGGCGAGCTGCTCCAGCGCGTCGCGGTCGGCCTCGGTGGCCGCCTCGATCAGGACGACCCAGGTCGGCACGGGCGAGGGCGCCCACAGCTCGATCTCGTCGAACACCGGGAAGGCGTTCCCGGTGGAGGTGGTCCGCTCGCCGTGCGGGACCCCGTCGTGCAGCACGACCTCGCCCCAGCGCCGCCCGGACGACGGCAGCGGAATGGACAGCACCTCGATCCGGGCCGGGTCGAGCCGCCGGCCCCACACCACCTCGGCCTCGCCCTCCGGGGAGAGCCGTACGGCCGCACTGCCCAGGTCCATGCCGACGGGCTCGCCGGCGGCGGTGGCACCCCCGGGCACGTGCAGCCCGTACGCCTGCCAGGCGCGGCGGGCCAGCGGCCAGTCCTGCAGCGCGGTGGCGGCGATGCCGACGTTCCACCAGTCGGGCGCGCCGGTCTCCTTCTCCAGCAGGGCCACGGCCCGCAATCCCGCGGCCCGCGCCTGCTCCCAGTCGTGGCGGAACTTGTGCAGCAGGGCGAGGTTGAACCAGGACTCGGCCAGCCAGGGCTCCAGATCCGCCGCGCGTGTCAGCAGCGCTCCCGCGTCCTCGTACCGGCCGTCGCCGATCAGCGTGAACGCGCGGTCCGTGGCCTGCCGCCAGGAGGCGGAGGGCCGGTGCCGTCCCTTGCCGAAGATCCTCACGATTCCCGCCTGCCAGTTCCAGTTCCGGAAAGTGGGCTGGCTCACGCCCCCGGACACCCTCTCCCTCGCATCCAACCACGTACGCCGGGAGGGCCGCTCATTACCCATGGGTTACCCAGCTGGGGGCAGCGTCAGACTGGTGCCGGGACAACACCCGGGCCAGCGCTTCCACCACCTCCGGCGCGAAGTCACCGGCCGTCCCGAGGCGCAGTTCCTCCAGGGCGGCCAGCGCCCCGCCCGCCCCACTACCCCGAGCCTTCTCCTCGTAGGCATTGACCGCCCGCACGATCCGCGCGGCGAGGGGCTGCTCACAGCAGGGGTCGGCCTGCCGCTCCACGACCGTGGCGACCTGCCGGCTCACCCCGGTCTGCCGTACGACGGCCCCGCCGAGCAGCGCGATCCGCCGCTGCTCCGGTGCCGGGAGGTGGGCGGTGGCCCCGTCCGGGACCGGGTCGATCAGGCTGAGCTGACCGATGTCGTGCATGAGCGCCGCGTACTCCAGCACCGTCAGTTCCGGCTCGCTCATCCCGAGGTCGCGCCCGACCGCCTGGCTCAGCTCGGCGACCCGGCGCGCATGCCCGGCGGGCGTGTACCCGGCGATCTCGGTGGCCCGGGCCAGGGAGGCGATGGTCTGCCGGTAGGTGGCGCGCACGGCGGCGTACCGGCGGACGGCGAGCTGGGTCAGCAGCAGCGGCAGACAGAACACCGGCAGCGCCCACAGGCCCGCGACGGCCACCGCCAGGGCCATCACCGCCCCGGTGGCGCACACCGCGGAGCCGACGCCGGGCAGCGCGCGCAGCTGGTCGCGCAGCAACGGCCCGAACGGCCAGCGGGTGCGCGCGTGGGCCAGGGCGGCGGCGAGCACCGCGTCGCACAGGGCGGTCAGCGCGAGGAGGGCGATCAGCAGCAGGGCGTAGGCGGGGCCGATCCAGGCGTCGAAGACGCCCCGGTTGAACAGCGGCTGGAAACAGGCGGCGGCGAAGCCGGCGGTCAGCGTGCGCCGGGCCAGCTCGTCGAGGGTCGGCCCGCGCCCGCGCGCGATGTGCGGCACCCCGCCGAGCAGGGCGGCCGCGCAGACGACGGCGACGACCTGGGCCACCCCGTGCCCGGTCGGCCGCCCGGCGCACTGCCCGAGCAGGGCGTACGACAGCGCCCCGGCGGCGCCGAGCGGGGCGGGCTCCCGCAGGTGCGGGCCGCTCCAGCGGGTGAGTTCGCCGACGGCGACGAGAGCGCCGAAGGCGAGCGCGACGGGCCGGTCGGCGAGACCGGCGCGCAGCGTACCGACGAGACAGACGAGCGCCAGCACCCCGGCACCGGTGTGCACACAGAGCAAGGCCGCCGAAGCCGGCCGCCCGCTCACCGGCGGGTCCCCGACCGGCGGGTCCCCGACGGGCGGGTCCCCGACCGGCGGCCCGACCGGGCCACCGCCCCGGCCCGGGTGCCGCCGCCGTCGATGCCGACGCCGAAGCCGAAGCCCCTGCCGGGGGCGCTGCCGTGGCCGTGGCGGTTGCCGTGGCCGTGGCGGTTGTCGTGGCCGTGGCCGTGGCTGTGGCGGTTGTCGTGGCGGTGGCTGTGGCCGGCACGGTTCGGGGGGCCGGCACAGCACGGGCCCGGCCCCCTCACCGATGCGCCCCACGGCTCGACGCGGAGCGCGGGACGGGCAGCGTGCCCGCGGCGGGGGTCTCCTCGGCCGTGACCGTCGGGTGCCAGCCCTGGCTGGCCACCGCCCGGACCAGGGCCTCGACCATCTGCGGGTCGAAGTGGGTCCCCGCGCAGCGCCGCAGCTCCGTCAGCGCCGCCGGAACCGGGCGGGCCCTGCTGTAGGAGCGGGTGGACGTCATCGCGTCGAAGGCGTCGGCGACGGCCACCACACGGGCGGGTTCGGGGATCTGGCCGCCGCTGAGGCCGTAGGGGTAGCCGCTGCCGTCGATGCGTTCGTGGTGGTGCAGGACCGCCGAGCGGGCCTCGCCGAGGAAGGAGATGCCGCGCACGATGTCATGGCCGTACTCGGGGTGCAGTTCGATGATCCGGCGTTCCTCGGGCGTGAGCGGGCCGTCCTTGCGCAGCAGGCGGGTGGGGACGCCGAGTTTGCCCACGTCGTGCAGGATCCCGGCGAAGCGCAGGACCTCCACGCGTTCGTCGCTCATGCCGAGCTCGCGGGCGATCATCATCGAGGCCTGGCCGACGCGCTCGCTGTGACCGCGGGTGTAGCCGTCCTTGATGTCCACGGCCTGCACCAGCGCGCGGATGGTGGCCTGGTGGGCGGCGCGCTGCCGGTGGTACTGCGCGAAGACCCACCACGACACGCCCATCGGCAGCAGCACGAGGAGGGCGGCGACGGGGCCGTAGGGGCTGTGCCAGAGCACGGCCATCATCAGCCCCGCGAGCCCGTGCACGGCGAGCGGGCCGAGGGAGCGCAGGAACAGGCCGTGCCAGGCGCGGCGCAGCGGCCTGCGTTCGGCGAGGGCGCGGATGCCTCCGTCGAGCAGGACGAGGCCCAGGCAGAAGGCGAGCACGGCCGCGCCGGCGGGCAGCAGGACGTACGGGAAGTGGCAGGCGGCGACGGCGTCGCGGCCGCCGAGCGCGCCGTGCACCCGGGCCGCCGCCCAGGCGCCGACGGCGAGCTGGGCGGCGCGCCAGATGCGGCGCAGCAGCACGGGGCGCTGCTCGACCGGTGCGAGCAGGGCGCCCGGCAGCGGCACGAGCGCCGCTGCGGGCGCCGGCAGCAGGAGGGCCCCGGCGAGCAGGACCGGGTAGAACGTTCCGGCGAAGCGCCGGCGGGCGACCCGCTCGCCGGCGGCGTACACCGCCGCGAGCGCGACGACCGCCGGCCAGGGCACCGTCGGGGACGGCACGGGAAGGGGGGACGGCACGGGAAGCAGGCAGAGCAGCGCGCAGCCCACGACACCGGCCACGTAGGCACGCGCCCGTGCCGGAACCGTCTCCATGAAGGGCCCTCCCCCCGACCGTGCCTGCGCCAGGCTTCGGAGCCTAGGGCGGGGTCAGGGGGCTCCGCGGGCGTATGACCCGCGGATTAGCACATTCGGGTGACGGCGGAGCGGGTCAGGACTCCGGCAGAGGGGGTCAAGACGCCGGCAGGGCGGGTCAGGACTCCTGCGGCGTGGCCGTGACGTCGTGCTCGGGCACGGCCTGCCCCGAGCGGATCAGATCGAGCCGGCCGAGGACCTTGGCCCGCAGGTCGGTCGGCACGTCGTCATGGCCGCAGCACCGCTTGACCAGCTTCTTCACGGCCTGCTCCAGGCCGTACTTCTCCAGGCACGGCGAGCACTCCTTGAAGTGCTGCTTGAACTTGTCGCGATCGACGTCCGGCATCTCACTGTCGAGGAACTCGTACAGGTGGTCGAGGACCTCACTGCAGTCCGTCTCGTGCGGCTCTCCGCAGCTCATGAGCCCGAGCCTTTCGCTTCGTTCGACTCTCCGGCGCCGGCCGGGACCAGTCCGCGCTCGCGGGCGTAGTCCTCGAGCATGCCACGCAGTTGACGGCGGCCCCGGTGCAGCCGGGACATCACCGTACCGATGGGTGTCCCCATGATGTCCGCGATCTCCTTGTACGCAAAGCCCTCTACGTCCGCGAGGTAGACGGCGATGCGGAACTCCTCGGGGATCGCTTGCAACGCTTCCTTGACGTCCGAGTCGGGCAGGTGGTCGAGCGCCTGGGACTCCGCGGAGCGCAGCCCCGTCGACATGTGCGACTCGGCACGCGCGAGCTGCCAGTCCTCGATCTCCTCCGCGGCGGAGCGCTGGGGCTCACGCTGCTTCTTGCGGTAGGAGTTGATGAACGTGTTGGTGAGGATCCGGTACAGCCACGCCTTGAGGTTGGTGCCCTCGCGGAACTGGTGGAAGGACGCGTACGCCTTGGCGTACGTCTCCTGCACCAGGTCCTCGGCGTCGGCCGGGTTGCGCGTCATGCGCAGCGCGGCCGAATACATCTGGTCGAGGAATTCGAGGGCGTCACGCTCGAAGCGCGCGGTGCGCTCCGCAGTCGTCTCCGTGCTCGCGTCCGCGCCGGCGCCCTGGCCCTCGGGCAGCCCCGTCTGGCCGTTGTCGGTCCCTGCGTCGGTACCGGGAACCGGACCCACCTCCTCAAACGTCGTCGGGCGGCCGAAACCGGTCCCACCCGAATCGGAGGATAGACGACGACCCGTGCCTGCCGCCGCTCGAATAGGAGCGGTCTTGGCCGCGTGCAGCACCGTCCAGTCCAGGTCGGCACGGCGCTCACGGCTCGGGCAAAAGGTCGAACCCATGCGGCGGACTTCCTCTCCTACGGCGTCGGCGCTGGTTCCCCAGCACTTCTGTCCGCCTCAACAGCGACCGTCCGCCCCACATTCCCGAGGGTTTCAGGCCAGTGACGAGGCCCACCGCACGACGGCGTCGGTGACGATCTCCAGCGCCTGCTCCTGGGTGATCCCCGCGCGTTTGGGCACCGCGAACCCGTGGTCGCCGAAGGGCACCTCGGTCAGGTCGTACGACCCGTCCGGGAACTCCCCGGGCCTGCCGAAGGGGTCGTTGCCGCCCTGCACGACCAGCGTGGGCACCCCGGCGCCGAGCAGTTCCTGCGCGCGGGACTTCTCCGGTCTGCCCGGTGGGTGCAGCGGGAAGCTCAGCGCGAGCACGGCGTGCGCGCCCAGTTCCGTGGCGGTGCGGCAGGCCACGCGCGCGCCCGCGCTGCGGCCGCCGGAGATCACGGGCAGGCCGGGCGCGGTCAGGGCGGGCCACAGGCCGCGCCAGCCGGTGTCCAGCGTCTTCGGCGCGGGCGCGACCTTCTTCCCGGCCACCCGCCAGGGCTGCTCGACGAGGGCGACACTCACCCCGTGTCCGGGCAGCGCGCGGGCGAGCGCCTGGAGGTCGCGCGCTTCGATGCCGCCGCCCGCGCCGTGGCTGACGGCCAGGACCAGCCGTGCCGCCCTCGCCGTGTGCCAGGTGATGCGGGCGTCGCCCGCGTCGGTGCTGATGATCTCGGTCGTCACGTCAGAAGAGTGTGCCCTCTTCCGGCGCGGCCAGCTCCTTCAGCAGCTCCTCGCCGTTGTTGCGCACGTTGCTCACGGCCGTGGAGACCGGGTAGGCGCGCATCAGCCCGGCGGGCGGCGGCGCGAGCAGCTCCCGCAGCTCGTCGGGGTCGGTGCGGGCGGGGTCCAGCCAGGCGTCCCAGCGGTCGGGGGTGAGCATCAGCGGCATCCGGGGGTGGATGGCGGCGAGCGAGCGCGGGCCCTCGGCGGGGGCGACGGCGAGCGGGGTCTGCTCGGCCTCCGTGGTGATCACCGAGCAGGTCACCCACCAGGCCTGCGGGTGGTCGTCGGGCAGGGTGCGGTCGCGCCAGAACTCGTACAGCCCGGCCATGGCGAACACCGAGCCGTCGGCCGGGAGCACGAAGTACGGCTGCTTGCGCGGCCGCTTCCGCTTCCCCTCGACCTCCAGCTCCCGCTCCTGCTCGCCGGTGACCCACTCGTAGTAGCCGTCGGCGGGCACGATGCAGCGGCGGGAGGTGAACGCACGGCGGAAGGACGGCTTCTCGTGCACGGTCTCGGCACGCGCGTTGATCATGCGGGCGCCGCCCTCGGGGGTCTTGGCCCAGGACGGCACGAGCCCCCACCTCAGCTTCCGCAGCTGGCGAACCGGACGCGGGTCCGGGACGTCTTTGAGGGGACGGTCGAGGACGGCGTACACCTCTTTGGTCGGGGCCACGTTGTAGTCGGGCGCCAGGGTCTCCTCCGGCTCCCATGTCTCGATCTCAAAGACTCCTGCGAGATCCTCGGGCCTACGACTCGATGCAAACCGTCCGCACATGCGTGCCAGCCTGCCAGACTCCCCACCAGCAGAGGAGCCACTTCCCCCCATGGACCACCTCGCCGCCACCGCGCTGCCCGATCTCTGGGACCGGCTCACCGGCACCCAGTCCGACCCGGACCTCTGGGTGGTGCTGGCCACCATGGTCGCGGCGCTGGCCGTGGTCGTGCCGCACACTCTGTGGCGGATATCCCGCAACGCCATCACCATCGCCCACGAGGGCGGCCACGGCCTGGTCGCGCTGCTCACCGGCCGGCAGCTCACCGGCATCCGGCTGCACTCCGACACCAGCGGCCTGACGGTGAGCCGCGGCAAGCCGTACGGGCTCGGCATGATCCTGACCGCGGCGGCCGGGTACACCGCTCCCCCGCTGCTCGGTCTCGGCGGCGCGGCCCTGCTCGCCACGGGCCGGATCACGCTGCTGCTGTGGGTGGCGACGGCCCTGCTGGTGGCGATGCTGGTGATGATCCGCAATGCGTACGGCGCGTTGACGGTCCTCCTTACGGGTGGCACGTTCGTGCTCGTCTCCTGGCTCGCGGGACCTCAGGTGCAGGCGGCGTTCGGGTACGCGGTGGTGTGGTTCCTGCTGCTGGGCGGGGTGCGCCCGGCCTTCGAACTGCAGGCCAAGCGCCTCCGGGGCGGCGCCGGGGACTCGGACGCGGACCAGCTGTCCCGGCTGACGCACGCCCCGGCGGGAGTGTGGCTGTTCCTGTTCCACGCGGTGTCGCTGTGCTCGCTGATCGGCGGGGGGCGCTGGCTGCTGGGCTGGTGACGGCCCGGCCTCCCCACCGCCTGCCGGCGGGTGCTCGCGACGACCTCCACCTCGCCGCTCCTTATAAAGTGGCCCCATGGCCCCGAACCCCGCACACACCGCCCTCTGGCCCGCCCCGCACGCGAGCGGAGCCGTCGACGCGACGGTCCACGTGCCCGGGTCCAAGTCGGTCACCAACCGTGCCCTGGTGCTCGCCGCCCTCGCCTCCGAGCCGGGCTGGCTGCGCCGCCCGCTGCGCTCGCGCGACACCCTGCTCATGGCCGGGGCCCTGCGCACGATGGGCGTGGAGATCGAGGAGGGCGTGGGCCCGGACGGCACCGGCGAGGCGTGGCGGGTCCTGCCCACCGGGCTGCGCGGCCCGGCCACGGTCGACGTCGGCAACGCCGGCACGGTGATGCGGTTCCTGCCGCCGGTGGCCGCGCTCGCCGACGGTCCCATCCGCTTCGACGGCGACCCGCGCTCGTACGAGCGGCCGCTGCACGGTGTCATCGACGCGCTGCGCGTGCTCGGCGCGCGGATCGACGACGACGGCCGGGGCGCGCTGCCGATGACCGTGCACGGCGGGGGCGCCCTGGACGGCGGACCGGTGGAGATCGACGCGTCCTCCTCCTCGCAGTTCGTCTCGGCGCTGCTGCTGTCGGGGCCGCGCTTCAACCAGGGCGTGGAGGTACGGCACGTCGGCGCCACCCTGCCGTCCATGCCGCACATCCAGATGACCGTGGACATGCTGCGCGCGGTCGGCGCCCAGGTGGACACCCCGGAGTCGGGCGGCGAGCCGAACGTGTGGCGGGTGACGCCGGGCGCCCTGCTCGGCCGCGACCTGACGATCGAGCCGGACCTGTCCAACGCGCAGCCGTTCCTGGCGGCGGCGCTGGTCACCGGCGGCCGGGTCGTCGTCCCCGACTGGCCGGAGCGCACCACCCAGCCCGGTGACCGGCTGCGGGAGATCTTCACCGAGATGGGCGGCTCCTGCGAGCTGACCGACTACGGCCTCGTCTTCACCGGTTCCGGTGCCGTGCACGGCATCGACGTCGACCTCGGTGAGGTCGGCGAGCTGACCCCCGGCATCGCCGCGGTCGCCGCGCTCGCCGACTCCCCCTCGACGCTGCGCGGTGTGGCGCATCTGCGGCTGCACGAGACGGACCGGCTGGCCGCGCTGACCAAGGAGATCAACGAGCTGGGCGGTGACGTCACCGAGACCGCCGACGGCCTGCACATCCGCCCGCGCAAGCTGCACGGCGGCGTCTTCCACACCTACGAGGACCACCGCATGGCGACGGCCGGTGCGATCATCGGCCTGGCCGTCGAGGGCGTGGAGATCGAGAACGTGGCGACGACGGCGAAGACCATGCCGGAGTTCCCCGAACTGTGGACCGGGATGCTCGGGGCGTAGGGGTCACCATGCGCCGCTACGGCAAGCACACCGACGAGGACGACATCCGCACCCGCCCCGGACGCCGGGGCAGCAGGCCGCGCACCAGCATCCGGCCCAAGCACGAGGACGCCGCCGAGGGCATGGTCCTCACCGTCGACCGGGGCCGGCTGACCTGCCTCGTCGACGGCCGCACGATCCTGGCGATGAAGGCGCGTGAACTGGGCCGCAAGGCCGCCGTGGTCGGGGACCGGGTGGCGATCGTCGGCGACCTGTCCGGCCAGAAGGACACGCTCGCCCGGATCGTGCGCATCGAGGAGCGCACCTCGGTGCTGCGCCGGACGGCGGACGACGACGATCCGTTCGAGCGGGTGGTCGTCGCCAACGCCGACCAGCTGGCCATCGTGACCGCCCTCGCCGACCCCGAGCCGCGCCCGCGGCTGATCGACCGCTGCCTGGTCGCGGCGTTCGACGGCGGTCTGGAGCCGCTGCTGGTGCTGACCAAGTCGGACCTGGCCCCGCCGGACAAACTGCTCGAGCTGTACGGCGACCTGGACATCCCCTACGTCGTCACCAGCCGCGAGGAGCTGGAGAACGGCGATGCCGCGGACCGGGTGCGCGCACAGCTGGACGGGCGGATCACGGCGTTCGTCGGCCATTCCGGCGTCGGCAAGACGACCCTGGTCAACGCGCTGGTCCCGGAGGAGCGCCGCCGCCTGACCGGGCATGTGAACGCGGTGACCGGCCGCGGCCGGCACACCACCACCTCCGCGCTGGCACTGCCGCTGGCCGGCGACGACGGCTGGGTGATCGACACCCCGGGTGTGCGCTCCTTCGGCCTGGCCCACGTCGACCCCTCGCGGGTCATCCACGCCTTCCCCGACCTGGAGGCCGGCACCGAGGGCTGTCCGCGCGCGTGCAGCCACGACGAGCCGGACTGCGCGCTGGACGCCTGGGTCGCGGACGGTCACGCCGATCCGGCCCGGCTGTACTCGTTGCGCCGGCTGCTGTCCACGCGGGAGCGCACGGAGGGCGACTGAGCCGCTGCCGCGGTGCGTCCGCGTTGTTTGCCGGGGCTCGCGTTCGGTAAGTGCATAATCGCACCGAGCCGGAGATCCGGATCAACGGGAGGACAGCACATGGCGTGGCTGCTGGTCATAGTGGCCGGGATTCTGGAGACCGGTTTCGCCGTGTGCCTGAAGCTCTCGCACGGGTTCACCCGCCTCTGGCCGACGATCGCGTTCGCCTGCTTCGCGCTGGGCAGCTTCGGCCTGCTGACCCTGTCCCTGAAGAAGCTCGACGTGGGCCCGGCCTACGCGGTGTGGACCGGCATCGGCGCGGCCGGCACCGCGATCTACGGCATGGTCTTCCTCGGCGATCTCGTGTCCACGCTGAAGATCGTCTCCATCAGCCTGGTCATCCTGGGCGTGATCGGCCTGCAGCTGTCCGGCTCCACGCACTGACCTCCGCTCAGGCGATCTGCCGGGGCAGGACGGCGCGCACCAGCGCGGTGAGGCCGCCCTCGCCGGGCGGGGCGGCGATGCAGGACAGCGCGAGCCGGACCACCAGTTCACTGGCGCGGGCCAGTTCGGCCCCGTCCGTCCGGGCCGTACCGGGCGCGGAGAGCGCGACGACGGCGCGGTCGCGTACCTGCGCCACGAGTTCGCCGGGCGAGGGCAGCGGCCCGTCGGCGCGGCGCTGCGCCGGTACGGCGGAGGTGGACGGCACCGCGTTCAGGGGTGGCGCGGGCAGCCGCTCGCTCCAGCAGCCGGTGAGCAGAGCGCGCAGCAGCGGGTTGTCGCGGGCCGCCGACGCCGTCCACTCGGCGGTCGCCGCGAGCCGCTCCGCCGCGTCACCCCCTCCGGCGAGCGAGCGCTCGACGCCGGCGAGGTAGGCGTCCGCCTCTCTTCTCACGAGCGCCCGCGCGAGCCCTTCCTTGCTGCCGAACTCGTTGTACAGCGTCTGCCGGGACACTCCCGCCGCGGCGGCCACGTCCACCATCCGCACCGCCGGCCACGGCCGACGCGCCACCGCCGCGAACGCGGCCTCCAGCAGGGATTCCCTCGCAGCAGGCATCATCGCTCCCTAGGGCGACCGACTCTGCGCCCAGGTTTGACGGGCCCGTATGCACTGTCAAGGGTGTGCACGCAGCCACGGCACACCTGCCATCCGGCTGACGGACCCCGCTGGTCCCACCCGCACCCGGCCGACTACCGTTCCCCACATGCCCGACTACCTCGACGATCTCCGCTTCGCGCACGTCCTCGCCGACGCGGCCGACGCCACCACCATGGACCGCTTCAAGGCCCTCGACCTCAAGGTCGAGACGAAGCCGGACATGACCCCGGTCAGCGAAGCGGACAAGGCAGCGGAAGAGATCATCCGCGGTCATCTCGCGCGCTCCCGCCCCCGCGACGCGGTCCTCGGCGAGGAGTACGGCATCGAGGGCACCGGCCCGCGCCGCTGGGTGATCGACCCGATCGACGGCACCAAGAACTACGTCCGCGGTGTGCCCGTCTGGGCCACGCTCATCTCCCTGATGGAGGCCGGGGAGGGCGGCTACCAGCCCGTCGTCGGCGTCGTGTCCGCGCCCGCCCTCGGCCGCCGCTGGTGGGCCGCGAAGGGTCACGGCGCCTACACCGGCCGCAGCCTCTCCCAGGCGACGCGTCTGAAGGTCTCCGGCGTCTCGCAGCTCTCGGACGCGTCCTTCGCCTACTCCTCGCTGTCCGGCTGGGAGGAGCGGGGGCACCTGGACGGCTTCCTGGACCTGACCCGCAGCGTGTGGCGCACGCGCGCGTACGGCGACTTCTGGCCGTACATGCTGGTCGCCGAGGGCGCAGTCGACATCTGCGCCGAGCCGGAGCTGTCGCTGTGGGACATGGCCGCCAACGCGATCGTCGTGACCGAGGCCGGCGGCACCTTCACCGGCCTCGACGGCCGTCCCGGCCCGCACAGCGGCAACGCGGCGGCCTCCAACGGCCTGCTGCACGACGAGTTGCTGGGGTATCTGAACGGGCGCTACCGGTAAAGCCGAGGTGAGCGTGCGCGCCCCCAACGGGCCGCACGCGCCCTCTTGTTGACCCCCGCTTTACCTGCCACTCTGAGAGTCCCCCCGCTTGTGAACTTGTGAATTCATGAACAAGCAGCCGGGGACGACTCCAGGAGGTGGCTCTAGACCATGCTCGTCCGCGACGCCATGAGCACGGTGGTCCTCACCATCGGCCCGCACCACACCCTCCGCCAGGCAGCCGCTCTGATGTCCGCCCGCCGCGTCGGCGCGGCCGTCGTGTACGACCCCGACGCCGGCGGCATCGGCATCCTCACCGAACGCGACATCCTCAACTCGATCGGCCTGGGGCAGGACCCGGACACCGAACTGGCCGACGACCACACCACCACGGACGTCGTGTTCGCGGCCCCCGCCTGGACCCTGGAAGAGGCGGCCCGCGCCATGGCGCACGGCGGCTTCCGCCATCTGATCGTCCTGGACGGTGACGAGCCGGCCGGCATCGTCTCGGTCCGCGACATCATCCGCTGCTGGGCACCCGCCCGCGAGCGCGTCCCCGCGTGAGCACGCCGACGGGCCGGGCCCCGCGAGGGAACCCGGCCCGTCGGCCGCGGGCGCTCCGGCAGGTCAGCCGCGCAGTGCCTGCACGGCGACCTCCAGGCGCTTGCCGAAGTCGGCGTCGGCCCGGCGGAAGTTGCCGACCGCGCGCTCGACGATGTCCTCGCGCGAGACCTGCGCGAGGGCGCCGGCCAGGTTGCCCACCAGGCGCTCCCTCTCGTCCTCGGTCATCAGCCGGTAGAGGTTGCCGGCCTGCACGAAGTCGTCGTCCTCGGCGTGCAGCGGCGTCGGGTGGTTGCCGGTGCCGCCGGCCAGGGAGCCGAGCGGCTCCCACAACGGGCGTCCGGTTGCCGCGGGACCGCCGAAGCTGTTCGGCTCGTAGTTCTTCGCCCCGCCGTGACGGCCGTCGTAGAGGTGGCCGTCCCGGGAGTGGGTGCGCGCCTCGGTGGCGTGCGGGCGGTTCACCGGCAGGTGGTCGGCGTTGATGCCGACGCGGTAGCGGTGCGCGTCGCCGTAGGCGAAGAGGCGGCCCTGGAGCATCTTGTCGGGCGACGGGCCGATGCCGGGCACGAAGTGGGCGGGCGAGAAGATCGACTGCTCGACCTCGGCGAAGATGTTCCGCGGGTTGCGGTTGAGCTCCAGCTTGCCGATCTCGGTCAGCGGGTAGTCGCCGTGCGGCCACACCTTGGTCAGGTCGAACGGGTTGAAGCGGTACGTCGCCGCCTCGGCCGCCGGCATGATCTGGACGTACACCGTCCAGCTCGGGAACTCGCCGCGCTCGATCGCCTCACGCAGGTCGCGCTGGTGGGAGTCGGGGTCCTTGCCCGCGAGGAGGTCGGCCTCCTCGGCGGTGAGGTTCTTGATCCCCTGGTCGGTCTTGAAGTGGTACTTGACCCAGAAGACCTCGCCGGCCTCGTTGTTCCACTGGAAGGTGTGCGAACCGAAGCCGTCCATGTGGCGGTAGGAGGCGGGGATGCCGCGGTCGCCGAAGAGCCAGGTGACCTGGTGCGTGCTCTCCGGGCTCAGGCTCCAGAAGTCCCAGACGTTGTCCGCTTCGGTGGACCCGGTGTACGGGTCGCGCTTCTGGGTGTGGATGAAGTCCGGGAACTTGATCGCGTCCCGGATGAAGAACACCGGGGTGTTGTTGCCGACGAGGTCGTAGTTGCCCTCCTCGGTGTAGAACTTCAGCGCGAAGCCGCGCGGGTCGCGCACCGCGTCGGCGGCGCCGAGGTTGCCGGCCACCGTGGAGAAGCGCAGGAAGACCTCGGTCTCCTTGCCCACCTCGGAGAGGAACTTCGCCCGCGTGTACGGCGTGACGTCCGCGGTCACCCTGAAGGTCCCGTAGGCCCCGGCGCCCCGGGCGTGCACCACGCGCTCCGGGATGCGCTCGCGGTTGAAGTGGGCCAGCTTCTCCAGCAGGAGCTGGTCCTGGACGAGCACCGGGCCGCCGACGCCCGCGGTCTCGCTGTGGTTGTTGTCGGCTACCGGCGCACCGGCCTCCGTCGTGAGCGGTCCCGTGGTCACGAGCGCCTCCTGCGTACCTTCTGTCTGATCCTGTCCCTTGGCCAAAGCCGTTGTCGATCCTACATTGGACAATGTCTAAGTCAAGTTGGACTCCAACTTCACACCTATTCGGAACCTGGTCTCCTTGCTGTTACGCTGGTCTCCATGAGCGACCTTCTGGAACGGCTGCGCGGCCGCGGATGGCGGATGACCGCGCAGCGGCGTGTCGTGGCCGAGGTCCTGGACGGCGAGCACGTCCACCTCACGGCCGACGAGGTGCACGCCAGGGCCGTCGCCAAGCTGCCGGAGATCTCCCGGGCGACCGTGTACAACACGCTCGGCGAACTGGTCTCCCTGGGCGAGGTGCTCGAGGTCAGCACCGACAAGCGCGCCAAGCGGTACGACCCGAACGCGCACCGGCCGCACCATCACCTGGTCTGCGCCAACTGCGGCGCGATCAAGGACGTGCACCCGACGGGCAACCCGCTGTCCGACCTCCCCGACACCGAACGCTTCGGCTTCACGGTCTCCGACGTCGAGGTGACGTACCGGGGCCTGTGCCCGAACTGCGCGAGCGCGTAGCAGTACGCAGAAAACCCCGGTACGGATGCCGTACCGGGGTTTTCTCTGCCGTGAACCGGCGCGGGGCCGACCTGCCGCGAACCGGCGCGGGGCCGACGCCGGCCCGCAAGAACACCGAGGGCGAAGCAGCGAGGGCATGACACCGACGGCATAACACCGAGGGCCGGAAACCTTTCGGCTTCCGGCCCTCGGCCTTCAGTAGCGGGGACAGGATTTGAACCTGCGACCTCTGGGTTATGAGCCCAGCGAGCTACCGAGCTGCTCCACCCCGCGTCGATGAATGGAACACTACGTCAAGGAAGCCGACAGAAGCAAATCGCTTCCGTGCAGGCAGCCGATCAGGCCGCGGGCAGCCGACGCGGGCGCATGCGGTCGTACGGCCCGTGGGCGCGCCGGGCCTGGTCACGCGGCCCCCCGCGCCCCTGAGCCGGCCGCGCTCGCGTCGCCCGGAAGGCCACCCCGCCCCGGCCTCACGCCGACAGACTCACGCGGACAGTTCTTCCCGCAGCGCGTCGCGGAGCCGTGCCGCCCGCTCCGAGACCTCACCGGGCCCCAGCGTGACCGCGCGGTCGGCCCAGCGCTGCGACTCCACCAGCTCGCCACGACGCGCGTAGACCAGGGCCAGCCGCAACGCCGCCCGCCCGTGCCCGGCGTCGGCCGCCCGCGTCCACCACATCGCCGCCTCCGGCTCGCTCCCCTCCCGCGCCAGCAGCAGCCCCAGATTGAACGCCCCGTTGCGCGACCCGGCCTCGGCCGCCTCCCGGTACCACCGCGCCGCCTCGACGACGTCACCCCGCGCCGCGGCCAGCATCCCCACCCGCACCTGCGCCCGCCGGTGCCCCTGGGTCGCCGCCCGCTCGTACCACTCCTCGCACTCGGTCTTCTCGTGCAGCGACTGCAACGACTCGCCCAGCTCGTGCGTGGGCGCCGGCGGCCGCCGCGCGTCCAGCACTGCGGCCAGCCGGTACGCCGCCTCCGCGCTGCCGCCCCCCGCCGCGCACCGCAGATACCGCTCCGCCTCCGGCTCGTCGCCGTCCCTCAGGCGCGCGATCCCGACCTGCAGCGCGGCCTCGGTGTGCCCGGCGGCCGCCGCCCGCTCGTACCACCGCAGCGCGGCCGCGTCCTCGCCCCGCCCGGCGTACAGGATCCCCAGATTGAACGCGGCGTCCACGCTCCCGGCCTCCGCCGCCTTGGAGAACCACGGCTCGGCCCCGGTCTCGTCGCCGCCCCGCAGGAGCAGGATGGCCAGCGCGTTCGCCGCCTCCCGGTGCCCCGCGTAGGCCGCGCGCCGGTACCACTGCTCGGCCTGCGCGGTCCGCCCCTGCTCGGCGCAGAGCAGCCCGAGGTTGTACGCGCCGTTGACGTCCCCGGCGTCCATCGCCGCCCGGTACCACCGCTCGGCGGTCTGCGTCTCCCCGCGTTCGGCGTGCAGCGCGCCCAGCGCGTTGGCGGCGTTGCCGTCGCCCTCCTGCGCGGCCTTGAGCCACCACGCGGCGGCGCTGTCGGAGTCCCCGGCGTCGCGCAGCAGGAAGCCGAGCGCGCACGCGGCGCGCGGCTCGCCGTCCTTCGCGGACGTCAGGTACCAGCGGCCGGCCTCCTTCAGCTCGCCCCGCTTCTCCAGGATCGCCCCGAGGTGCAGCGCGGCCCGCCGGTGGCCGCGCGCGGCGGCCTGCCGGTACCACTGCTCGGCCTCGGCGACGAGGCCGACACCGTTGTCACCGCCGGACTCCCGCGTGCCGCGCGCGTCGAGCGCTCGGGCCAGCCGGTACGCCGCCTCCCGGTGCCCGCGCTCGGCCGCGGCCCGCAGCCACCGCTCGGACTCGGCGTCTCCCCGGTGCTCCAGCAGGTCGGCGAGCGCGTAGGCGCCCAGCACGTGCCCCTGGTCGGCGGACTGGCGCAGCCAGTACTCGGCGGCGGGCTCGTCGCCGCGCTCACGGTGGTGCCGGCCGAGCGCGTGCGCGGCGGCCGCGGAACCGGCGACGGCCGCGATGCGCCACCATCCGGCGGCCTCCTCGGCGTATCCGCGCTGGTGCAGCAGGACACCGAGGTTGTTGGCGGCGGCGCGGTCGCCCGCGGCGGTGGCGGCACGCAGATGGGGTTCGGCTCCGTCGAGATCGCCGCGGCGCAGCAGCATGGCCCCGAGGACGCTCATCGCCTCGACGTCGCCGGCCTCCGCGGCGAGGCGCTGGCGCAGTTCCTCCGCGGCCTCGCCCTCGTCCTCATCGCCCGAAGGCTGAACAAATCGCCCTGTCTCGAACAGAGTTGCCTTGTCCCCCATAACGTCCATCGTCGCACCACCTGCAACCTGGGTACACCCGGTATACCGCAGTCCGTGAGGTCACTTCAGCGTTTTGTCGACATGCCCACAGAGAGACAAGTCAAACACAGTTCCCCCAACTCCCCACGGCGGCACGGCGCTCCTACCCGTCGGCACATGCGTTCGCACACACGAAGGCCCGGATCCCTGTGAGGATCCGGGCCTTCACCGTCGTACGACCACGTCGTCGACTTCAGTAGCGGGGACAGGATTTGAACCTGCGACCTCTGGGTTATGAGCCCAGCGAGCTACCGAGCTGCTCCACCCCGCGCCGTTGTGTGTACAACCGTACCACGGCGCGGGGCGGGCATGATCAGCCGCTGCTCGGAGAGGGCGTCGGCTTGGCCGTCGCGCTCGGAGCGGTCGTCGGCGTGGGGCTCGGGCTCGCCGTGCCGCCGGGCTTGGCACCCTGCGCCCCCTGACCCGCCTTGGACTGGGCGTCCTCGGCCCGCTTCAGGGCGTCCTCCAGCTCCTTCTGGGCCTGGCCGTACGCCTGCCAGTCACCCTTCTTCAGGGCCTCCTGGCCGGCGTCGAACGCCTTCTGCGCGTCGTCGAGCGCCTGCTGGACCGTCGGGTTGCCGGTCGCCGGCGGCTTGGTGGTGCCCGTGCCCTGGTCCGGCGGCCGGGTCTCGGAGCCGTTGGCTCCGAACACCTTGTTCAGGGCTTCGTCCAGGGTGTTCTCGAAGGCCGTGTTGCCGCCGTAGGTGACCAGGACCTTGCGCAGCAGCGGGTACTTGAGGTCACCGCCGCGCACATAGACCGGCTCGACGTAGAGCAGGCCCCCGTCCAGCGGGACGGTCAGCAGATTGCCGTACTCCACCTTGGAGTCGCCGCGTTGCAGCAGGCTGATCGACTCGGCGATGGAGGGTTCGGAGTTGAACTGGCTCTGCACCCGTTTCGGACCGTCGATCGTCTTGCCGGTCGGCAGTTTCAGGATGCTGATCTTGCCGTAGTCGCCGGACTGCGGTTCGGCGCTCACCGACATGAACGCGCTGAGGTTGTCCCGGCCGTTCGGCGTCATCGTGGTCGTCAGGGAGAACGCCTGCGACTTCTGCCCGGGCAGCTTCATGCTCAGGTAGTACGGCGGCACCGCGTCGCCCGACTTGTTCGTCGGGTCGTCCGGGATCTGCCACACCTCGCTGCCGCTGAGGAAGGTCTGCGCGTCCTCGACGTGGTAGCGGGTGAGCAGTTCGCGCTGCACCTTGAACAGGTCCTGCGGGTAGCGCAGATGCTCCATCAGCGAGGCGGAGATGTCGCTCTTGGGCTGGACCGTGCCCGGGAACGCCTTCATCCACGTCTTCAGGACGGGGTCCTTGGTGTCCCACTGGTAGAGCTTGACCTCGCCGGTGTAGGCGTCGACGGTCGCCTTCACCGAGTTGCGGATGTAGTTGACCTGGTTCTGCTGCGCCACCACCCGCTGGTTGTTCGCGGCCGTCAGCGAGTCCGTCGTGGTGTCACCGAGGGTGGTCCGCGAGGCGTACGGGTAGCCGTTGGTGGTGGTGTAGGCGTCGACGATCCACTGGATCCGGCCGTCGACCACCGCCGGGTACGTCACGCCGTCGATGGTCAGCCACGGGGCGACCGCCTCGACGCGCTCCTTGGGCGTGCGGTTGTACAGGATGCGCGAACCGTCGCCGATCGCGCCGGAGTACAGGATCTGCGGCTCGCCGAAGGCCACCGCGTACGCGGCCCGGTTGAGCGGATTGGCGAGGTTCACCCCGCTCTTGCCCTGGTAGCGGGTGGTCTTCTCCCCGCTGTCGTCGGAGTAGTCGATCTCGTCCTGGGGACCGCCGACGATGGAGTAGGTGGTGGTCTTCTCGCCGTAGTAGACCCGCTGCTGGTAGGTGCCGAGGTCGCCCTTGGACGGCAGGTCGTACTCGGTGAAGACCGGGCGGCCCTCGGAGTCGGCCTCGGTGCCCTTGGCCGCGACCACCCCGAAGCCGTGGGTGTAGCGGAAGTGGTCGTTGATCCAGTTGTGCTTCGGCACCCCGTTGAGATTCAGCTCACGCAGACCGATGACGGTGTCCTGGACCTTGCCGTCCTTGGTCTTGTACCGGTCGACGGCCAGGTTGGACGGGAAGCCGTAGTAGTTGCGCACCTGCTGGAGCTGCTGGAACGTCGGGCCGACCACATTGGGGTCCATCAGCCGGATGCTGGCGACGCTCTCGGCGTCGTCGCGCAGCTTCGTCGTGTCCTTGGTGGTGCTGGTGCCCGGGTACTCGCTGACCTGGGTGTCGTCGATGCCGTACGCCTCACGCGTCGCCTTGAGGTTCTTCTGGACGTACGGGGCTTCCTTGGCCTGCTCGTTGGGCTGGACCTGGAACTTCTGCACGATCGCGGGGTAGAGCCCGCCGATGAGGATCGCGGAGAGCACCATCAGGCCGAAGCCGATCACCGGCAGCTGCCAGGTGCGCCGCCACAGGGTGGCGAAGAACAGCAGCGCGCAGATGACGGCGATGCAGAAGAGGATGGTCTTCGCGGGCAGATACGCGTTGGCGTCGACGTACCTCAGGCCGGTCCAGTTGTCGGTCGCCTTGAAGTCGCTGGACTTCACCGCGAGCCCGTACCGGTCGAGCCAGTAGGCGACCGCCTTCAGCGTGACGAAGACGCCGAGCAGCACCGACAGATGCCCGGTCGCTGCGGCCGTGGCGCGCGCACCGGGGCTGGTGACGCGCAGCCCGCCGTACAGGTAGTGGGTGAGCGCGGCGGCGATCAGCGACAGGATCGTGGCGGCGAAGCCGAAGCCGAGCAGGAAGCGGTACCAGGGCAGGTCGAAGGCGTAGAAGGAGACGTCCAGATGGAACTGCGGGTCCTTCTGGCCGAAGGACACGCCGTTGACCCACATCAGCCAGGTGCGCCACTGGCCGGCGGCCGACGCCCCGGCGATCAGCCCCACCAGGGCCGTGATCCCGAGCAGCAGCCACTTCTTGTACGGCGCGATGCCCATCCGGTAGCGGTCGAGGCTCTGCTGCTCCATCGACATCGCGCTCAGCGGCGGGCGCAGCCGGTGGGCCAGCCAGATGTTGAGACCGACGGCGACGGCCATCAGCAGGCCGAAGACGAAGAACAGCCCGATCTTGGTCCACAGGGTGGTGGTGAAGACCGACGAGTACTTCACCGACCGGTACCACAGCCAGTCCGTCCAGAAGCCCGCGAACATGGTGAACGCCATGCCGAGTACGGCAAGGACGCCCAGCGTCGCGAGCAGGGTCCGGACACGCCGGGACGGGCGTCCCACTCTGATCCGCGGCCCCGTGGGGCCTCCGCCGCGGTCCGGCATCTGGAAAGCCAAGGTGCGCACCTCGAAGTTCGCTGTCGTCTCGTCAGGCCGGCGTTTTCGCAGGCCCTCCGTGGCCCCCCGTGATCGCGGGCCCACACCTATGCAACTTACTCACGGTTTACTCGGTTCCCGATTTCGGCCGGGAACGAGGCAGGATTGTGACCATGTCCAACACTCCCATGGCAGCGAACCCCCTCACCCGGGCCGTGCTCGAGATCGACGAGTACGCCTCCGGGCTCGGCTGGGACCAGCCCGCACGCCTCTTCGCCCTCGTCGACACCCAGCAGCTGCGGGCTCAGGAACCCTCGCTCGCCGACCAGCTCGGTCTGGGGGAGGACGAGAGCACCGGCCTCACCCCGATCGAGCAGGACGAGATTGCAACGGACCGGCCGCTGGATGAGTTCCTGGCCACCATCGCCTGGCCCGACGCGGTGGCCGGCTGCGCGCTGACCGTGGAGCGGCTGATGCTGCCGCCGTCCGCCGAGGCCCAGGTCCCGCAGGGTCTGGACGGCGCGAAGCTGGCGCAGTGGGTCGCCGAGCACCCCGAGCGGCAGGAGGTCCGGATGACGGTCGCGGTGCTGCGCGGCGGGGGCCGTGAGTCGGCGCTCCGGCTGCGCGAGAAGGACTCGCCGACGGAGGTCCTCACCGGCCCGGACCTGATCCCGGGCCTGGCGGACGCGCTGGCGGCGACGTTCGAGGACTAGTCCCCGCTACTTGGTGCACTTCGGCAGGTCGGCGGTCCTGCCGCTGCTGATGTCCTTGAGGGCGTCGAGGGCGTCACCGATGGTCCTCACCTTGACGAGGGTGAGGCCGTCGGGGGTGTCCTTGGCGGCGGACGCGCAGTTGTCGGCGGGCGTGAGGAAGTACTGGGCGCCCTTGTCGCGCGCGCCGACGGTCTTCATCTCGATGCCGCCGATCGGGCCGACCTTGCCGTCGTCGTCGATGGTGCCGGTGCCCGCGACGAACTTGCCGCCGGTCAGAGCGCCGGGGGTGAGCTTGTCGTAGATGCCGAGCGCGAACATCAGTCCGGCGCTCGGGCCGCCCACGTCGGCGAGCTTGATGTCGATGGTGAACGGGAACGTGTGGTCGGTGCCGGCCGAGATGCCGACGATGGCCCGCTTGCGGCCCTGATCGTCGGACGCCGCTGTGGTGATCGTCACATTCTTGGTCGCGGTCGCCGTCCGGTGTTCCTTCTCGGCGGCCGCCTGCTCCTTGGCGGGCACGATCGTGAAGACGACCTTCTCGCCGGGCTTGTGCTCGGTGACCAGCTTGGCGACGTCGGCGGGCTGCTTCACCGCGGTGCCGTCGACGGCCTTGATCACGTCACCGGCGTGCAGCCTGCCCTCCGCGGGCGAGCCCTTGACCACCGTGGAGACGATCACCCAGGACTGCACCGGGACGTGCAGCTCGTTCAGGGCGGCGACCTTGGCGCTCTCCTGGGACTGGCTGAACTCCTCGGCGTTCTCCTGGCTGGACTGCTCCTCGGTCTTGCCGTCGGGGTACAGCGTGTCATGCGGCACGATCTTGGTGTCGTGCGCGAGCCAGCCGTAGACCGCCTCCACGAGGTTCATCCGGTAGTCGGCGCTGGTGACCCGCACGGTGGTCATGTTGAGGTGACCGTCCGTGGGGTAGGTCTTGCGCCCGGAGATCTGCAGCACCGGCTCGCCGTCGTGGTCGCCGAGGGTGTTCACCGTCGGCCCCGGGGACATCTCCGAGTACGGCACGTTGATGAGCACTCCGGCGCACAGGAGTGCGATCAGCATCAAGGTGGAGGCGAGCATCGTCGCGGTGCGGCGTGGCATGGCACGACACTACGGGACGTGTCTGTCGGAGCACCGTCAGGGCCGCCGACTTGATCACACGCCAGGCCCGTGTCAGGTGCCGGAGTGCGACTTCTCCATCGCCTCACGGAAGCGGGCATAGCCGTCCAGCTCAGGACCATCACTGCGGACCTTGCGGGTCCGGTTCGCCCAACTGCCCCACAGACCGGCTGCGACCGCAGCCACGAGCGGAATCAGCAACCAGACGAGCGCCCCCATGGCGACCTCCCGACCCCAACTGAGCGACCGCTACCGACTGATCAGCAGATTAACCATCTGCCGTGACAACGCTCACGCCGGGGGGTCGGTTACGCAACCGGAATTCCGGCGCTCGGCGTATCGGCGGGCGTCGCGGCACCGCTCAGCGGACGCCGTCGCGTGGATCAGCAGGCGCCGACCCACTCCTCCGTGCCGTCGGAGAACCTCTGATGCTTCCAGATGGGCACCTCGTGCTTGAGGTCGTCGATCAGCTTCCGGCAGGCGTCGAAGGCCTCTGCGCGGTGCGGGCACGACACGGCGACGACGACCGCGAGATCACCGACGGCCAGATCCCCCACACGGTGGACGGCGGCCAGCGCCCGGACCGGGTACTCGGCGCAGACCTTCTCCGCGACGCGCCGCATCTCGGCCTCGGCGGAGGGGTGGCAGGAGTACCCGAGGGCGTCCACGTCGGCGCCGCCGTCGTGGTTGCGCACGGTGCCCACGAACAGCGCGGTCCCGCCGGCGGCCTCGTCCCCGACGGCCCGGAATACCTCGTCCACGGACAGCGCCGTGTCCCGCACACCGATCAACTTGACGGGATCCGTCGCTGCCTGCTCACCGGGATGGTCGTACGTGGGTGCCATGCCCCCATCGTGCCCGACGGCGCGCCCATCCGAAATAGACGTTTCACCAGGCACACGCGCGTGGGAGCTTGGAGCTACGTACGGAGCCGGGGACGATCGGCCCCCGGCCCTCGCGGCACCGGCCACCGGCACCAGCTCCCGGCCCCCGCGCCGCGCCGGCCACCGGCCCGCCGAAGACGCCGGCTCACACGCGGCGCCGTGCCTTCCGGGCCCGCCGTACCACCGCCGCCGCGCCCAGCAGCGCCACCGTCGCTCCCGCGGCCCCCGCCGCCGTGGCGTCCTTGCGCCCCAGCCGCCGTCCGGCCACCGTGTGCCGCCCGGACGCCTCCTCCAGCAGCTCGGCCAGCACCTCCTCGTTCGTCCACTTGGGCCGCCACCCGGCATCGTGCAGCCGGCTGCCGCTGACCACCCACGGGTACATCGTGTACGCGAGGTCCCCCGCCGGCGACGGCGTCAGCCCGATCCGGTGCAGTCGCGCCGCCGCGCCCAGCGCCACCGCGGACGGCAGTTCCATCCGCCGGATCCCGCTGAGCTCCTCGACCTCCTCCTGTTCCAGCCACCCGTCGCAGCCGACGGCCAGCTCCCCGTCGACCTTCTCGAGCACGGCGTACTCCAGCGCGCTGCACAGGTCCTCGACGTGGCAGAACTGCCAGGCGGGCCGCGACCCGGCCACCACCAGCAGGCGTGGCGACTCGAAGTACCTGGTCAGCGCGGTGTCGGTGCCGCCGACCAGGACGGCCGGACGGACCACGGTGACGTTCAGCCCCGGGTGCGCGCGCGGCGCGCGCCGCGCCAGCCGTTCGATCTCCAGCAGGTCCCCGACGCCCGTGGCCTCCGCCGTCGCCCGCAGCTCGGCGTCCTCCGACAGGGGCAGCTCGTTGTCCGGCAGCGCCCCGTAGACCATCGCGGAGGTGCACAGCACCACCCGGTGCACCCCGGCCGCCGCGGCGGCGGTCAGCACGGTCTGGGTCCCGCGCACGTTGTACGCCGTTCGGGCGGCGGCGTCCGAGCCGAGGTCGAGGTCGAGCGCCAGATGGACGACGACGTCTGCGCCGCGCAGCTTGTCGGCGATGGCGGGGTCCCGGACGTCCAGGATCTGCCACTGCGCCGCCTCGCACTCGCCGCGCCGCTCGTCGATGGCGATGACCTGCTTGATCTCCTCCGAGGCGGCGAGCCGCTCGGTCAGCAGCGCGCCGACCCCGGACGCGGCACCGGTGACCGCGACGACGGGCCCGCGCGCGGCGGATGTGGTTGAGTGGTTTCGCGCTGCGCGAACCTGCGGATCTGGGGAACTCACCGGGCGTCTCCAGCGGTTGTCTTCATACGAGCGCAAATGACGCGTACGTACCAGGTGGCATCCATCCTGCCGCAGGCGTTCACTCGGCGAAGCACCGAGGCCCGAACCGCTCGCGGTGTCTAGGCTGGGTGGTGTTGTCGGGCAGTCGTGCCGCCGGAGAGAGACCGGCGGCCTTACCAGCCGAGGAATCCCGTGAGTGACACCCCATTCGGTTTCGGCCTTCCGCCGGAGGAGCCGGAAGACGGCGACGAGGGCAAGAAGAAGGACCAGCAGAGCGGTGGTGGTCAGGGACCGTCCAACCCCTTCGGTTTCGGGCTGCCCGGTGCCGGAGGCCTGGGAGGCGGCGCGGACAATCCGCTCGCTGCCATGTTCGGTTCGCTGAACCCCACCGACCTGGGCGCCGCTTTCCAGCAGCTGGGCCAGATGCTCTCCTACGAGGGCGGCCCGGTGAACTGGGACATGGCCAAGCAGATCGCCCGCCAGACGGTCTCCCAGGGCACCCCGGACGGCACCAAGGACGCCAGTGTCGGCCCCGCCGAGCGCAAGGCCGTGGAGGACGCGGTCCGCCTGGCCGACCTGTGGCTCGACGACGCGACGTCGCTGCCGTCCGGCTCGGCGTCCGCCGTCGCCTGGAGCCGCGCGGAGTGGGTCGAGGCGACCCTGCCCGCGTGGAAGGAGCTCGTCGACCCGGTGGCCGAGCGGGTCGGCGGCGCCATGGGCGACATCCTGCCGGAGGAGATGCAGGCCATGGCCGGCCCGCTGATCGGCATGATGCGCTCGATGGGCGGGGCCATGTTCGGCACGCAGATCGGGCAGGCCGTCGGCGTCCTCGCGGGCGAGGTCGTCGGCTCCAGCGACGTCGGTCTGCCGCTGGGCCCGGCCGGCAAGGCGGCCCTGCTGCCGCTGAACATCGAGGCCTTCGGCAAGGACCTGAGCGTCCCCCAGGACGAGGTGCGGCTGTACCTCGCCCTGCGTGAGGCCGCCCACCAGCGCCTCTTCGCGCACGTGCCGTGGCTGCGCTCGCACCTGTTCGGCGCCGTGGAGGGCTACGCGCGCGGGATCAAGGTCGACACCGCCAAGCTGGAGGACGTGGTCGGCCAGTTCGACCCGCAGAACCCCGAGGAGCTGCAGCAGGCTCTTCAGCAGGGCATGTTCCAGCCGGAGGACACCCCGGAGCAGAAGGCCGCCCTGGCCCGTCTGGAGACCGCTCTGGCCCTCGTGGAGGGCTGGGTGGACGCGGTGGTCCACGCGGCCGCCAAGCCGCGGCTGGGGTCCGCCGACGCGCTGCGCGAGACGCTGCGCCGCCGCCGCGCCTCGGGCGGCCCGGCGGAGCAGACGTTCGCCACGCTGATCGGCCTGGAGCTGCGTCCTCGCCGCCTGCGGGACGCCTCCCGCCTGTGGGCCTCGCTCACGGACGCGCGCGGGGTCGACGGCCGGGACGCCCTGTGGCACCACCCGGACATGCTGCCGACGGCCACCGATCTGGACGACCCGGACGGCTTCGTGCACCGCGAGCAGATCGACTTCTCCGAGCTCGACAAGATGCTCGGCGAGGCCGCCGGCGGCGCGAAGCCCGACCTGCGCAAGAAGGACGAGAGCGCCGAGGACGGCAAGCCCGAAGGCGGCGACGAGACCGAGTGAGCCTGTACGACGACGCGGTCCTCGTCCTGAAGGGGTACGAGGACCAGGACGAGCTGCGCCAGACCTACCTGGACCATCTCGCCGCCCACCCGGACGGCATGTGGAAGGCCTGCGCGGACGGTCACATCACGGCGAGCGCGCTGGTCGTCGACGCCGAGCACGGGCGGGTGCTGCTGACCCTGCACAAGAAGCTGCGCATGTGGCTGCAGATGGGCGGCCACTGCGAGCCGGAGGACGTCTCCCTGGCGGCCGCCGCCCTGCGGGAGGCCACCGAGGAGTCCGGGGTCGAGGGTCTGCGCCTGCTGCCCGGCGGCCCGGTCCGTCTCGACCGGCACCTCACGCCGTGCGCCTGGCACCTCGACGTCCAGTACGCGGCGCTGGCGCCCGCCGGGGCGCTGGAGCAGATCAGCGACGAGTCGCTCGACCTGCGCTGGTTCGCCTACGACGAGGTGGCGGGCGTGGCGGACGAATCGGTGGTACGACTGCTGGAGGCGACTCGCGCCCGGCTGTGAACGGCGTGCCGGGCTCCGGAACGTGCAAGGGGCGTCCGCGGTAGGCGGGCGCCCCTTGCTTCTGGTCCTGCGGGAGGTTCAGCTCCAGACGTTGCCCTGGTTCTGCCCGCGCGCGCCCTGCTGGCCCATGCCGAACTGGGCGGCGAGGCCCTGGCCGATCTGGGCGTTCTGCGGCGGCAGCAGCTCACTGGGCTGCACCAGAGCGAAGCCGCTGCCCATGAAGCTGAGCTCCCAGCCCTCGCCGGTGCTGCCGCGCCGTCGCCAGACGCCCGAGGAGTGCGTCTGGGCCTGCATCTGCACGCGCAGCCCGGTGGACCAGGCGACGATGGCGTCGGCGTCGCAGTTGACGTACTTGTCCGGGGTGACCTGCATCAGCAGCGGCGCCCCGGAGGTCATCAGGGCGACCTTGCCGCGCCCGGTGATGTTGAGCTGGTACTTCCCGGAGCCGGAGATGCCGTAGAGGCTGTCGACGGCGATGACCTCGTGGTGCAGCGAGGAGTCCATGGCGAGGACGTAGGAGCTGTCGACGGTCAGCCCGTCCTGCTCGACGTCCATGACATGGACGTGCTGGGCGAGGTTGGCGAGGTACACCGTGCCCTGCCCGTGGCAGCGCATCAGGTCCAGGCCCTCGCCGGTGTACGCACGCGCGCGTGCCTGGTTGTTGCTGCGGTACTCGGCGTCGAACTCGACGAGGCCCTGGTAGGCGACCATCGTGCCCTTGCGGGCCAGGATGTCGTCGTGGCCCTCCAGGGTGACGCGCAGCATCTGCTTGTTCTGCAGGCTCCAGCGCTCGGAGGTCTGCAGGTCGTTGTGGGCGAAAAGCGGGCTCTGCATGGCTTTCTGGCTCCCCCTCAGCCCCGGAACCGGAGGCGGTCGGTGCTGTCCTCGCTGGGCTGGACGACGACGATGCCCTGGCCGGAGAAGGCCATCTGGTAGGCCTCACCGCTGCCGCGGCCGATGAGCGACTGCGCCTTGAAGCTGCGCTTGCCCTTCACCTTCAGGTTCGGGGACCAGGCGACCAGCGCGTCCGGGTCGACGTACGTCTCGTCCTCGCCGCCGCCGCAGTCGACGACGATGGGCTTGCCCCGGGAGGTGAGCGCGACCCAGCCCTGCCCGGAGATCTTCGTGTTCCACAGGCCCTGTCCGGCGAACTTCGCCAGCCCCTTCACCCGCTCCACTCCCCACGACAGATGGGCGTCGAAGGCGAGCAGATTGGTGGCGTTGACGGAGATGCCGTCGCCGTTGAGCTGGATGACGACGACGTTCGCGCCGTAGTCGGCGAGGTAGAGCAGGCCGTCGCCGGAGCACTTCATCAGCGGGGCGCCCTCGCCGGTGATCCAGTCCCGGGCGATCTGCCGCACGGCCGGCGGGTTGGGCTCGTACTGGATGAAGCCCTCGTAGGCGACCATCGAGCCCACGCGCGCGAGGAGGTCGTGCCCGCTCTGCATGGCGACCTTCAGCATGTGGTCGCCGTGGTTCTCCATACGGGCGGTGACGGGTGCGGGGGCGAAGCCCGCGAGCGGCTGGTTCATGACGGGCTCCCTCAGACCTCGTACGGCTGGACGACGATGAAGTTGCCGGGCGCGCCCCGGAACTGGAGGTTGACGCTCTCCCCGGTGTCGCCCGGGTAGGCGTTGCGGCGCATCCGCACCTGGCTGGAGACGATCACCTGGGAGGCGGCCGACCAGGCGACGACGGCGTTGCAGTCGGCGAAGGTGGTCGGGGTGACCGGCAGGACGACGGGCGTGCCGTGCGTCTTCACGACGATCGTGCCGGTGCCCTGGAACTGCATGGTGAACAGGGCGCCGCCGGGAATGCCGTGACCCTCGATGCGGCGCACCTCGTGCTGCAGGCTCTCGTCGAAGGCGAGGACGTTCTCCGCGGAGACGCAGATCGCGTCGCCCTGGAGCTCGATGGGGTGCAGATGGGTGGAGTTCTCGGCGAGGAACACCTGGCCCTGGCCGGTGCAGCGCATCAACTGCATCTCCTGGCCGGTGGCGTTGCCGACGATCCGCCCGGCGAAACCGGCACCCTTGTAACTGAAGTCCACCTTGCCCTGGTACAGCACCATGCTGCCCTGCCGGGCGAGCACGGGCTGGCCGCCGATGCCGAGGTCGACGCGGACCAGCTTCTTGTTCTGCTGCGTCCAGCGCTGGCCGGTCGGGGTCTCCTTGAACTGCTGGAGCGCGGCGGCGACACCGGGACCCTGCGGGGCGCCCTGGGGGACGCCGCCGTACGCCTGCTGGCCCGGGATCTGGCCGTAGGAGGGCTGCTGACCGTAGCCGGGGGGCATCGGCGGCTGCCCGAAACCGGACTGGGCGGGCGGCTGCTGGCCGTAACCGGGCGGCGGGGCGGGGGCGTGCGGGGCCTGGGGCTGCGCGTAGCCGGGCGGGGGCATGGCCGCCTGCCCGGGGTGCGGGCCGTGCGGGACGTTGGGCCCCGGGTAGGGGGCGGGCGGGGGCGGCGGCGGGGGTGTGTGCGGGTTGCCGCCGTGCGGCGTCAGGGGCGCGACGATGGTGGGCTGGGCGTGCACGGACGGCTGGGGCGCCGGGGCGGGAGCCGGGGGCGGCGTGGCTCCCGGCGGCGGCGCGAAGCCCTGCGCGGCGGGGGCCGGAGCGGGTGCCGGGACCGGGGGCGCGGCGGGGCCCGCGGGCGCACCGAACGCGGGCGGGGCGAAGCCGGGAGCGGCACCGGTCTGCGGCTGCTGCGGGGGCGCCGCGGGCGCCTCCTCCTCGAGCACCTCGCCGCCGAAGTTCTTCAGCAGCGCCTCCAGACCGCCGTCGAAGCCCTGCCCGACGGCGGCGAACCGCCACACGTCCTTCAGGTACAGGTCGCCCAGCATGACGGCGCGTTCGGTGGAGAACTCCGCACCACTGAAGGAGTACCGGGCCACTTCCTCGCCGCCGGCGACGATCCGCAGATAGCCGGGGCTGATCTGCGCCATCTGCCCGGCGCCGTCGATGGTCGCCGTGAAGGACAGTTTCTGGATCTGCGGGGGAATCTTGTCGAGTGTGACGCGGAAGGACTCCGTGTCGCCCGCCTGGGGGCCCAGCAGCTGGATGGCCTCCTCCGGGGACTTCGGCTGGTTGAAGAAGACGAAGTACCGGTCGTCGGAGAGCCGTTCTGCGGCGTCCAGTCCGAAGCAGCTGATGTCGAAGCTCAGCCCGGGGGCGGAGATCTGCACGCCGACGTACAGATCCGTGCCCGCGGTGAGGTCACTGATCCTGGCCTTGTGGCCGCGTTGGAATTCCCTGGGCATGCGTTACGACCGTCCCCCATCCCGAATTGCGAGTGCGTCGCGCCAGGCTAACGGCAAACCCGGACATCGGCTCAGGCCGGTACAGACCCGCTACACAACGGCGTCCGCACTGCTGCACAGACGGTCCGCGTGATCACTCTCCGCGTGCGCCGGGCACGTGCGGCAGCCGGTCGGCCGCGACCACGCCCTCGAGGTAGCCACGGGCCCGCTCGGTGCGCGGATAGGCGTCCAGCAGCCGCCAGAAGTCCGGGCCGTGCCCCGGCACCAGCAGATGGGCCAGCTCGTGCAGCAGGACGTAGTCGACGACGTACTCGGGCATGCCCTGCAGGCGGTGCGAGAGGCGGATGCTGCCCTCGGCGGGGGTGCAGGAGCCCCAGCGGGTGTTCTGGTTGGTGACCCAGCGCACGGAGGCGGGACGGGCGCGCCCGTCGAAGTACTGCGCCGAAAGACGCCCGGCACGCTCGGCCAGCTCGGCGTCGCCCAGCTTCCGCTTGCTCTCCTGGGCGGCCAGCTTGTCGAGCATGACCGTGACCCAGCGCCGCTCCTCCGCCTCGGACATGCGGGCGGGGATGAGCACGATGGTGCGGTCGCCCTCGCGGTAGGCCGAGACCGTCCGGCGTCGGCGGCTGCTTCTGCGCACCTCGATCGCGCTCGTCCCCGAGCCGGCGGGCGGCGGGCTCGTCGGCTTGCGCTGTGGCGCTCCGGCGCGGTGCAGGGGGTTGGCGGACACGCCCCGACGTTACCCGCTGCACCTGGTGGAAGTCCCGGCTCGCGAACGGTTGTGTTCCGATGCCCCACCGAGCGCCGGATTAGTACGACCGGCGTGTACGACGATGTGCCGGATTGATCCGTACGACCAGTACGACGAATCGCGTCGCCTGTGGACAACTTTCGGCGCCGGACCGCTGGGCCGGGCATGCTGGCATGCGTCGGCGGGGCGAGGACGCCCCCACGCCCCCGCCCCGCCGGCACCGGGGGCCTCATTTCGTGATCTTGACCTTGTCTGTGACCATTGCCGACCTTCTCGGGCTACGGGGGCCTGTCATGCATCCAGTGGTGAAACCCGCGCTGCGGCGCGGCTGGCGCGATCTGAACACCGTGCAATTCGGGATGACACCGGCGCACGCCATGACGCTGGGCCCGGTGGACACGGCGACGGGCAGCTTCCTCGAACTGCTCGACGGCACCCGCGGGCTGCCTCTGCTGCGGGAGCAGGCACCCCGCATGGATCTGCCCGACGGCCATGTCGACCGGCTGGTGGAGCGGCTCGCGCGGGCCGGGCTGCTCGACGACGCGCGCGGCGGCGGCCAGGCCGCCGCGACCCTGCGCGCCGACAAGGACGCTCTCGACCGGCTCCGGCCGGACCTGGAGTCGCTGTCGCTGACGACCTCCGAGCCGGGCGAGGCGATCTCCCTGCTCGCCGCCCGCCGCAGTGCGCGGGTGCAGGTGCGCGGAGCCGGACGCGTGGGGTCGGCCGTGGCCGCGCTGCTGTCGGCCGCGGGCGTCGGCGAGGTCGACGTCCGCGACACCGGCCGGGTCGAGCCGTGGGACGTCGCGCCGTGCGGCGTACCCGTGGAGGCGGTCGGCGAGCGCAGGGACGAGGCCGCCCGCCGCACCGCGCGCCGGGCCGCCCCCGACCGACCACCGCGCCGCACCCCGCGCTCCCGTCTCGAGGACGACGAGCCCGTGCTGTCGCTGGTGATCATCGCTCCGCGGGACGACGTCGCCGTGCACGCGCCCGCCCCGTCCGCGGCGGACGCGCTCGTCGCCTCCGGCACCCCTCACCTGTACGCGGGCGTGGTGGAGGCGACCGGGGTGGTCGGCCCCCTCGTGGTGCCCGGCGAGAGCGCCTGCGCGGGCTGTCTGGACCGGGACCGCACCGACCGGGACGAGGCCTGGCCCCGCATGATCGCCCAGTGGCGCTCCGGACGGCAGCGGCCCGTACGCCCCTGTGACCTCACCCTCGCCACGACGGTCGCCGGGCTGGCCGCCGCGCACGCGCTCGCCTTCCTCGACCGCCGCTCCGTCGCCGCGGCGGACATGCGCTGGGAGGTGTCCCTGCCGGGGCTGCAGTGGCACGCGCGACCGGTGTGGCCCCATCCGGACTGCCCCTGCGCCGCGGCCCTGCGCAGCCCGGCGAAAGCCGAAGGGCAAGGGGGCTTAGAGGACGGGGAAGCGCACGAGACAATGGCTGTGCAACGGTCGTCGATTCGGGTACGCCGTCAGGCACGCGCGGCGCGGCCGGCTGGGACTTGGAGGGCGCATGTCTGATCTTCCTCGGAAGGCGGTCACCCGGACCGCCAAGCTCGCCGCGCTTCCGCTCGGCTTCGCGGGCCGGGCGACCTGGGGGCTGGGCAAGCGGATCGTGGGCGAGTCCGCGGAGATCGTCGGCCGCGAGCTGCAGCAGCGCACGGCGGAGCAGCTGTTCAAGGTGCTCGGTGAGCTGAAGGGCGGCGCGATGAAGTTCGGGCAGGCACTGTCCGTCTTCGAGTCGGCGCTGCCCGAGGAGGTCGCGGGGCCCTACCGTGCCGCCCTGACCAAGCTGCAGGAGGCGGCGCCGCCCATGCCGACCCGCACGGTGCACGCCGTGCTGCGCGAGCGGCTCGGCGAGGACTGGCACGAGCTGTTCGAGGAGTTCGAGGACAAGCCGGCCGCGGCGGCCTCGATCGGCCAGGTGCACCGGGGCGTGTGGCACGACGGCCGTGAGGTCGCGATCAAGGTGCAGTACCCGGGAGCCGGCGAGGCGCTGCTCTCCGATCTGAACCAACTGAGCCGGTTCGCCCGGTTGCTGGGCCCCCTCGTGCCCGGCATGGACATCAAGCCGCTGATCACGGAGTTGAGGGACCGCGTCTCCGAGGAGCTGGACTACGGCCTGGAGGCCCAGGCGCAGCAGGCGCACGCGGAGGAGTTCGCGGGCGATCCCGACGTGGTCGTGCCGGCGGTGGTCCACCAGTGCGAGCAGGTCCTCGTCACCGAGTGGATGGACGGCATCCCGCTGTCGGAAGTGATCGCCGACGGCACGCAGCAGCAGCGGGACCGCGCCGGGCAGCTGCTGGCCCGGTTCCTGTTCTCCGGCCCCGCCCGCACCGGCCTGCTGCACGCCGACCCTCACCCGGGCAACTTCCGTCTGCTGCCCGGTGCTCCGGGCGGTGAGGACGACTGGCGCCTGGGCGTACTGGACTTCGGCACCGTCGACCGGCTGCCGGGCGGACTGCCCACACCGATCGGCGAGTCGCTGCGGATGACCCTCGACGGCGAGGCCGAGGCGGTCTACGAGCTGCTGTGCGCCGAGGGGTTCGTCAAGGAGTCGATGGACCTCGATCCGGAAGCGGTCCTGGACTATCTGCTGCCGATCATCGAGCCGGCCCGGGTGGAGGAGTTCACCTTCAGCCGGGGCTGGATGCGCAGTCAGGCCGCCCGGGTGGCCGACCCGCGCTCCCCCGCCTACCAGCTCGGCAAGCGGCTCAACCTCCCGCCCGCGTATCTCCTGATACACCGGGTGACGCTGAGCACCATCGGCGTGCTGTGCCAGCTCGGCGCGACGGTCCGGTTGCGCAAGGAGCTGGAGGAGTGGCTGCCGGGGTTCGTCCCCGAGGACATCGCGGACGAGGAGAAGCCGGCGGCGGAGGCGTAGGGGCGGACGGCACCCGGGGGCCCGTTGGGCCGGCCCCCCGTCACCACCAGGACGAGTCCAGACGGCCCTCGATGGCACGGAGATTCTCCCGGGAACAGGCGTCGCAGAACCAGCGCGGGACGCCGTTCTCCACGGAGAAGGTCCATGTGGCGGGCTGCGGTTCGGTGGCCGTGGTTCCGCAGCGGGCACACACCGGAGGCCGCGGCTCCGCCGGGGAACCGTCGCCGTCGGCCCCGATGCCGTTGCCGATGCTGCCGTTGCCGTTGCCGTTGCCGTTGCCGTTGCCGTTGCCGTTGCCGTTGCCGGGGAGGCTCGTCATCCGGCGACGATAACGCCGGGGCCGGTTGATCGCCGGGCACAACGCCTGCGGGGGCCGGTCCGTGCTGGACGGACCGACCCCCGCGAGGAGTCGCGCCTCCCGGTGGGGAAGGCCGCTGCTGTGAGGAGCGCTGCTGCGGTGGCACCGGCACGAGCGGACGGCGTACCACGCGCCGTGGCGCCGGGCCCCGGCACGGGCTGGGGCGGTGCGCCACGCGCCGTGGCGGTGCGCCACCAGCCGTGGCAGGGGCCACCCACCGTGGCTGGGGGGCCACCGCCCCTGCGGGGGCCACTCCCTCTGCGGGGGCCACCACCCGTGGACGGTGGCCCCTGGGCGCCGACCGGTCAGCGTCTGATCACGTCGTGCTTGACCGTGTCAGTGCTTGACAGTGTCAGTGCTTGAGCACGTCAGTGCTTGAGCGTGGTCCGCGCATGACCGCGGCCCGCCTTGACCGTGGCCCGCCTTGACCGTGGTCCGGCTTGAGCGCGGTCCGCGCTGGACTGCCGTCAGTGCATGACCGCCATGGCGAGCGCGCGGCGGGCGCGCAGCGAGGCGCGCTCGGCCCGGCGCTGCATGCGCTGGGCGGCCGCCAGGCGCACGGCCTGACGGTTTCGCTCAGCCTCCTGCAGTCGCTCGTGCATATGCGCACGGGCCATGGCTTCTGGGATGAGTTGCATCTCTCGGGTCCTGTTCTGGCGCGAGTCGGTCGCGCCGGTGGTGGTGACGTCTTCGATCGCGGAGCCGCTGGGCTCGCTGGTGGACGGCTTCATCGGGGCCTGCTTCTGGGGGTCGTGCGTGAGGGGGCGGTCGATCGTTCCTGCGATGGTGTTCATGCCATGACCGGGTTCTTGCGCGGGCGGCCACGCGGCCGCTTCCGGGCGACGACGACACCCTGCACGAACAGCTCGCCACCCCAGACACCCCAGGGCTCACGCCGCTCCTTGGCGCCGGCGAGGCATGCCTCCATCAGCGGGCAGGTGCGGCAGAGGGACTTGGCGTACTCCACGTCCGCCGGCGACTCGGCGAAGAAGACCTCCGGGTCGTAGGAACGGCACGGGACGGGTACGCCCAGGTTCTCGATGGCGTCGTCGAGCGCGGTGAGCGCGGTGAGCGGGGTCAACGGGTCCTCCGTGGAGCCGGGCTTGGGGATCGTGTCGGAAGGCGGTACGGACGGGGCGTGCGCTTCGAGTTGCACGGATCGTCTTCCTCGTCTGGTCGTTCCGGCCTGTTGGCCGGTTGGCGGCTGGTACCGGGTTCTTTTCTTGTCCCGGGCCCCTTCGCTCTGCTGTCCCCGTTCGGGGAAAAACAGAAGGGCCGCGGATCCCGGATGGGGTTCCGCGGCCCTGAAGGCGCCGGCCTGATCGAATCAGGCTGGATCACTCCAGGGTTCTGGCCCACGGAAGGCCCACATCAGGTGGTGGTGCGTCGTCTGCTTCCGGACACCGGCACCGGTCGCCGTAAAGGCATAGGCCTGCGCCTGTGCCGCTACTGCCGCTTCCAGTGCCTTGGTCGGTCGCTCATTGCGCTCGCGGACAGGAAGACCCGCGGGGGCAATGGAGGACGCCGGACGCACGGCACGGATGCCGGACAGACCGGTGCCCTGGTTCGAGGCGCCGAGCATGCACAGGGAGACGGTCGAGCGATCGGTCATTTTGGCCGTGGTGCTGGTGTGGTTGGCGTTGATGTTGGTCACTGGACTCGCCTCCTCTCGGCGTCTCAAGGACTGGGATGAACCAGTCCGACGGATATGCAAGTACAACACGGCATCAGGGCCTTTGAGAAGGCCGCTGTTCCCGTGCCTAAGAACCTATGGGGATCGTCGGGGCATGCGCAAACTATTTTTTCGACGAGTTCGCATCAGTCGTCGATCTTGTCTCCCGCACCGCCGTCGCCCGGGTCGCGGCCTGCGCAGATGGCCAGGACGTCGGAGCCGTAGCGGCCCAGCTTGCGGGCGCCGACGCCGGGGATGCGCGACAGCTCCCGCTCGTCGTCGGGCACGGCTTCCGCGATCGCGATCAGCGTGCGGTCGGTGAAGACGCAGAACGCCGGCTGGCCGCTGAGCCGGGCCTGTTCCGCGCGCCAGTCCCGCAGCCGCTCGTACAGGCCCTCGTCCATGTCGGACGGACAGTCCTCGCAGCGCATCAGCTTCATCTCACCGGCGTCGGTGAGGGTGCGTCCGCAGACCCGGCAGCGTGCCGGGGTGCGCGCTCTGCGCCGCTGCACGGGCTCGGCCGCCGCCCGGCCGCCACTGCCGAAGCCCCTCTCCACGCCACCCGCGCCGCCCGCGCCGCCTCGGCCGGCGGCACCGGACGAGCCGGGGCGCAGCCCGTCCAGGAACCGGCTGGGGCGGCGGTTGGGACGTCCGCCGGGCGAGCGGGACACGGCCCAGGAGAGGTACAGGCGCTCGCGGGCGCGGGTGACGCCGACGTAGAGCAGCCGGCGCTCCTCCTCGATCTGCTCGTCGGTGCGCGCGTAGGTGATCGGCATCATGCCCTCGGCGACACCGACCAGGAAGACGGCGTCCCACTCCAGGCCCTTGGCGGAGTGCAGGGAGGCGAGCGTGACGCCCTGCACGGTCGGGGCGTGCTGGGCGCCCGCCCGCTCGTCCAGCTCGGCGACCAGGTCGGCGAGGGTGGCTCCGGGCCTGGCTGCGGCGAAGTCCTGGGCGAGGTGGACCAGGGCGGCCAGTGACTCCCAGCGTTCGCGGACGGCGCCGGAACCGGCCGGGGGCTCGGATGTCCAGCCCTCGCCGGAGAGCACGGCCCGCACCTGGCTGGGCAGGTCCACGGCCTCGTCCAGGGCGGAGTCGTTCCCGCCGAAGCGTGCCGCGCCCCGCAGGGCCATGCCCGCCTTGCGCACCTCGGGGCGGTCGAAGAACCGCTCGGCGCCGCGCAGCTGGTAGGGCACGCCGGCGTCGGCGAGGGCCTGCTCGTAGGTCTCGGACATGGCGTTGGTGCGGAACAGCACGGCGATCTCGCTCGCCGGGACGCCCGCGTCGAGCAGCTCGCGGATGCGTCGCGCGCAGCCCTCGGCCTCGGCGGGCTCGTCGGAGTACTCGGCGAAGACGGGCTCCGGGCCCGGCGCCCGCTGGGAGACCAGCTCCAGGCGGTGGTCGGCGGCGCGTCCGCGGGCCTGGGCGAGCAGGCCGTTGGCGAGGCGGACGACCTGCGGGGTGGAGCGGTAGTCGCGCACCAGCTTGACCACGGTGGCGCCGGGATGGCGCAGCCGGAAGTCGAGCAGATGGTCGGGGGTGGCGCCGGTGAAGGAGTAGATGGTCTGGCTGGCGTCTCCGACGACGCACAGGGCGTCCCGGTCGCCGAGCCACAGCTCCAGCAGACGCTGCTGGAGGGGGCTGACGTCCTGGTACTCGTCCACGACGAAGTGCTGGTACTGGCTGCGCACCTGCTCGGCGATGTCGTGCCGGTCCTGCAGCACGGCGACGGTCAGCAGCAGGACGTCCTCGAAGTCGATCACGGCGCGCCGGCGTTTGAGGTCTTCGTAGGCGGCGTACAGCTGGGCGATCTCGGCGGGGGCGCGGGGAGCCTCGCGGCCGGCCTTGGCGGCGGCCGGCGCGTAGTCGGCGGGCACGGTCTGGGTGACCTTGGACCACTCGATCTCGGCGGTGACGTCGCGCAGCTCACCGCGGTCGAGGCGCAGGTGGCAGGCGGCGGCCGCGTCGGCGACGAGCTGGATCTTGCGGTCGACGAGCCGGGGCATGGAGCCACCGATCGCTTTCGGCCAGAAGTACTGCAGCTGCCGCAGGGCGGCGGAGTGGAACGTGCGGGCCTGCACACCCTGCGCGCCGAGCTGGCGCAGCCGGCCGCGCATCTCTCCCGCGGCCCGGTTGGTGAAGGTGACGGCGAGCACGCTGGAGGGCTGGAGGATGCCCGCGCGCACCCCGTAGGCGATGCGGTGGGTGATCGCCCGCGTCTTGCCTGTTCCGGCTCCGGCCAGCACGCACACGGGTCCGTGCAGGGCGGTCGCCACCTCGCGCTGCTCGGGGTCGAGCCCTTCGAGCACCGCGTCGGCCGAGTCCGGTGCCGGCGGGACGAGGGGGGAATGCGTTGCTGCTGTCACATGGCCATGCTGCCAGGTCGGCCGGGACGGCTGCGGCCGTTGTCCACAGGCGGGGGCTCGCGGTCGTACTAATGCGACAGGCGTCACTGCGCCGCATCCGGTGTCACCCTGGCCGGTGCGACCGGCGTCACTCGCGGGTCGGTACCGGCGGCGGGAATGGTGGCCCTTTCAAGTACGTTCTCCCCTCAGCGAGCACCTGATCCCGAGCCGCCGAAGGAGCACGACGACATGCTGGGCACTGTGACGATGTACAGCACCACCTGGTGCGGCTACTGCCGCCGGCTGAAGAGCCAGCTGGACCGCGAGGGCATCGGGTACACCGAGATCAACATCGAGCAGGACCCGGAGTCCGCGGCCTTCGTGGAGAAGGCCAATGGCGGAAACCAGACGGTGCCGACCGTGCTCTTCCCGGACGGTTCGACGCTGACGAACCCGTCGCTCGCTCAGGTGAAGCAGAAGATCGGCGCGTAGGCGTTCCGTAGCGCGTGCACGACGAAGGGGTGGCCGTCCCGGTGCGGGACGGCCACCCCTTCGTCGTGCCACGTGTGGTGCCGGTGGTGCGTCACACGCTCCGCGTCGGGAGCGGCTTGCCGTACCACAGCTCGATCAGGCGGGCGGCGATGGAGATGCCGTAGGGGGGCATGACCTCGCCCGCCTCGAAGGCGGCCGTCAGTTCGTCGCGGGAGAACCAGCGGGCCTCGTGGATCTCGTCGCCGTCGACGTCGATGGCGGTCGAGGTGGCGCGGGCCATGAAGCCGAGCATCAGGCTGGACGGGAACGGCCAGGGCTGGCTGGCGACGTACTCCACGGGCCCGACGCTGACCCCGACCTCCTCGTGGACCTCGCGGCGCACGGCCTGCTCGATGGACTCGCCGGGCTCGACGAAGCCGGCCAGTGTGGAGAAACGGCCCTCCGGCCAGTGCACCTGCCGCCCGAGCAGGATGCGGTCCTCCTCGTCGGTGACCGCCATGATCACGGCCGGGTCGGTGCGCGGGTAGTGCTCGGCGCCGCAGGCCTGGCAGCGGCGGATGTGCCCGGCGGCGGCGATGACGGTGCGCTCACCGCAGCGCGAGCAGAAGCGGTGGGTGCGCTGCCAGTTCTCCAGGCCGACGGCGTGCACCATCAGCCCCGCGTCGCGCGGGGAGAGCAGCAGCCCGGCCTCGCGCAGGCCGGCCGGGCGCGCGGACTGGTCGATCCGTCCCGGCAGCGCGTCCTTCTGCAGGGCGAAGTAGCTGACGCCGTCCTCGTCGATGCCGAGGAAGTAGCGGTGCGCCTCGGTGAGAGGGGCCTCGAACGACGGCGTCATGACGAGCTCGGTGCGGCCGTCGGGCGTCTCGTCGATGAGGACCTGGCCGCCGGAGACCACGAAACAGCGCGTCGAGGGATGGCTCCACGCCGCCGCGAGCCAGGCCTCGTCGAGCCGGTGGTGGGCGGCCCGGTCGATGCCGCTGGGCGCGGTGAGCGAGATGGGTCGGTCGGCGGTGCGGTCGGTCCAGGTGGTCACGGGTGCTTCCAACTCCCCCGGTGGAACGGTTTGGGTCGGCGGGCGGTTCAGCGGTGGGTACGGCGTGCGGCGACCGGGTCCGGACGGGCTCCGCGGGCGGTGCTTACAGTGTGCCTCCGGCGCCAGGGCGCCCGGTCGGGTGTGCCGGCTTCAGGGGGCATCGCGCAGGCCGGCCGCGAGCTCGCTCCACAGGTACGCGCTGGTCTCGACGCCCTTGAAAAGCAGGTCCAGCTCGACCTTCTCGTTCGGGGCGTGCCAGCCGTCGGACGGGACGGAGATGCCGAGGAACAGCACCGGGGCGCCCAGGACCTCCTGCAGGTCGGCGGCCGGTCCGGAGCCGCCCTCGCGCGTGAAGCGGACGGGCTGTTCGAAGGCGCGGCTCATGGCGCGTACGACGGACTGCAGCGCCGGGTGGTCCAGCGGGGTCAGGCACGGGCGCGTGGCGCCGCCGAACGTGATCTCGTGGCGGATCCCGGCGGGCACCTGGTCGGCGGCCCAGGCACGGACCACCTTCTCGATGTGGGCGGGGTCCTGCCCCGCGACCATCCGGAAGGTGAGCTTCACCATCGCCGAGGACGGGATGATCGTCTTGCTGCCGGGGCCCTGGTAGCCGCCGCCGATGCCGTTGACCTCGGCGGTGGGGCGGGCCCAGACGCGCTCCAGCGTGGAGTACCCGGCCTCGCCGTGGGCGGCGTACGACTTGGCCGTATCGAGCCAGCGCTGCTCGTCGAAGGGCAGCTCGGCGAACAGCTCGCGCTCGCGGTCGGTCAGCTCGACGACGCCGTCGTAGAAGCCGGGGACGGCCACGCGTGCGTGCTCGTCGTGCAGCGCGGCGACCAGACGGGCGGCGGCGGTGGCCGGGTTGGGCACGGCGCCGCCGAAGGAACCGGAGTGGATGTCCTGGTCCGGGCCGTACAGGTGGATCTCGCACTCGGCGAGGCCGCGCATGCCGGTGCACACGGTCGGGGTGTCCTCGGCCCACATGCCGGTGTCGGAGACGATCACGGCGTCGGCGGTGAGCCGGCCGGCGCGCTCCTCGACCAGGGCACGGAAGTGCGGGGAGCCGGACTCCTCCTCGCCCTCGATCAGCAGCTTGAGGTGGACGGCCGGGGCGGAGCGGCCGGTCGCGGCGAGGTGGGCGCGCACCCCGAGGGTGTGGAAGAAGACCTGGCCCTTGTCGTCGGCGGCGCCGCGCGCGTACAGGCGGCCGTCGCGCATGACCGGCTCGAACGGCTCGGTGTCCCAGCCGTCCTCGCGGGCGGCGGGCTGCACGTCGTGATGGCCGTAGACGAGGACGGTGGGGGCGTCGGGGTCGTCACAGGGCCACTCGGCGAAGACGGCGGGCGCGCCCGGGGTCGGCCAGACCTCGGCGGTCGGGAAGCCGGTCTCCTTGAGCTTGGCGGCGAGCCAGTCCGCGCTGCGGCGTACATCGGGAGCATGGTCGGGCTGGGCCGACACGGACGGGATGCGCAGCCATACGGCGAGGTCGTCGAGGAAGGCGGCACGGTGCTGCTCGATGTACTGGCGGACGGCGCTGTCCGGGGTCTGGCTCATGGTCACGAGCCTATCGGCACCGAGTGACATCCCGGTTGGGCGGTTCGTCACACCTTCACGTACGCGTACCGGCCCCGGCGGCCGGTTCCGCCGTCAGCAGCCGCTCCAGCGCGGCCCGGTCCGGCAGATCGTCCGGTCGTACGACCTGCCCGCTGCGCACGTAGAGGAACGCCGCCGTGACCGATTCCACATCGATGCCCTGCTGCTCGGCCCAGGCCAGCCGGTAGACGGCGAGCTGGAGGGGGTCCGCGTCGCGGTGGCGGTTGGTCTTCCAGTCGACGATCTCGTACGTCGCGTCGTCCCCGTCACCGTTGCGGTAGACGGCGTCGATCCGGCCGCGGATCACGCGTCCGGCCAGGGACAGCTGGAACGGCGCCTCCACGCGGTAGGGCGTGCGGTGGGCGTACTCGGTGCGTTCGAAGGCGTCCTTGAGCGTCTGAAGGTCGTGTTCGTCGGCGATCTCGGCGTCGCTGCCCGGCAGCTCCTCCGGCTCCAGCAGGGGCAGCGTCAGCGCCTCGAAGCGGGCCTCCACCCACGCGTGGAAGCGGGTGCCCCGGCGGGCGGCCGGCTGCGGCGGACGCGGCATGGGCCGCGCCAGCTCCTGCGCGAAGCCGTCCGGGTCGGCGGCCAGGCGCAGCAGCTGCGAGGCGGTCAGCGACGCGGGCAGGGGTACGTCGGTGACGGCCTCGCGGGCGCGCAGGAGCTCCCCGGTGAGGGCGTCGAGGTCGCGGTCCCAGGAGGCGACGACACGGGCCTCCTCGGGGGTGAGCGGATCCGCCCCGGCGGCCCGGGACCCGGGCGCAGGGTGCTCGGTGGCCCGGCGGGCGTCGGCCGCGGGTTCCGGCGCGGTGGCCTGGTGGGGCACGGTCGGGCGCTCGGCGGGCGACGCGTCCCAGCCCGCGTCGTCGGTGAACGGGTCGTCCTCGAACGAGTCGTCCTCGAACGGGTCGTCCTCGAACGGTTCGGCTTCGTCGTACGGCGGCTCGGCGTCGGCCCGGTCCTCGGGGGGCGGCTCGTCGTAGGGCTCGGCGTCCTCGGGTGGCGGCGGCCAGTCGGGGTCGTCGTACGAGTCCGGGTCGTGCGTCGCCGTCGCGTCGCCCGCGGCGAGGGCGTCGAGATGGGCGAGGACCGTCTCGGCGGCGGCCCGGCGGCGGGCGAGGGCGGCCTCGTCGAGCGGCAGCGGCCACGCCTGCTCGGCCCCGGCCCGGAGCAGGGCCGGGTTCTCCTCGCCCTCCTCGGGCTCGTCCGCCCACGCCTCGATCTCGCCGTACCCGGCGGCGCAGTGCTCGTACAGGGCGAGCAGGAAGTCGGACGGGCCGCGGGGCTTCTTCTGGGTGGGGCCCCACCAGTGGCCCGAGCCGAGCAGCAGGGAGCGGGGCCGGGTGAAGGTGACGTAACCGAGGCGGAGTTCCTCGGTGTGCTGGTGGTCCTTCATGGCCTCGTGGAACGCCTTCATGCCCCGCGCGTCCCACGCCTGCACGTCGGGCAGGGTGTCGGCGTCGCCGCGCAGGGCGTGCGGCAGCACCTTGGCCTGCGCGGTCCACTTCTCGCGGCCCTGCCCGCTGGGGAAGGTGCCGGTGACCAGGCCGGGCACGGCGACGACGTCCCACTCCAGGCCCTTGGACTTGTGCGCGGTGAGCACCTTGACGGTGTTCTCCCCGCCGGGCAGGGCGTTGTCGAGTCCCTTCTCGTACTGGGCGGCGGTGCGCAGGAAGCCGAGGAACGCCAGCAGGGTGGCCTCGCTGTCGTTGGCGGCGAAGGAGGCGGCGACGTCGAGGAAATTCGACAGCGTCTCGCGGCGGCGGGCGGCCAGCGCGTGCGGGGACGCCGACAGCTCGACCTCCAGGCCGGTGACGGCGAGGACCCGGTGCAGGACGTCCATCAGCGGATCGGACAGCGAGCGGCGCAGGTCGCGCAGTTCGGCGGCGAGCCGGGCGAAGCGCACGCGTGCGTCCGGCGAGAACGGCAGCCCGTCGTCATCCTCCGCCAGGGGAGCTTCGAGGAACGTGTCGAGGGCGTCCGCGAGCGATATCACCTCCGACGGGTCGACCCCCTCGACCGCTTCCGCGAGGCGCCGGTCCGGGTCGTCGCCGTCGCCAACGCGCGTGGGGGACACCAGCAGCCGGGCGCGCCGGCCGAGCAGCGCCAGGTCGCGGGGGCCGATGCGCCAGCGCGGGCCGGTGAGCAGGCGCACCAGGGCGGCATTGGCGCCGGGGTCCTGGAGCACCTCGCACACGGCGACCAGGTCGGCGACCTCCGGCAGGTGCAGCAGACCGGACAGGCCGACGACCTCGACCGGGACGTCACGGGCGACGAGGGCGCCCTGGATCTCGGCGAAGTCGTTCGCCGTACGGCACAGGACGGCGATCTCACCGGGAGGCGTGCCGGTGTGGACGAGGTGGGCGATCGACTCGGCGATCCAGTCGATCTCCTCGGCGTGGGTGGACAGCAGGGCGCAGCGGACCATGCCGTCGCGTTCCGCCCCCGGGGCGGGGCGCAGGGCCTCGACGCCCGCGTGCATCGCGCGCAGCGGCTCGGCGAGGTGGTTGGCGAGGTCGAGGAGGCGGCCGCCGCTGCGGCGGTTCTCGCTCAGCGCCTGCCGGGCGGCGGGGCGGCCGTCGGCGCGGCGGAAGTGGTCGGGGAAGTCGTCGAGGTTGGCGACGGAGGCGCCGCGCCAGCCGTAGATGGCCTGGCAGGGGTCGCCGACGGCGGTGACCGGATGCCCGCTGCCGCCGCCGAAGAGGCCGGCGAGCATCACGCGCTGGGCGACCGAGGTGTCCTGGTACTCGTCGAGGAGCACCACGCGGAACTCCTCGCGCAGCAGGCGGCCCACCTCGGGCAGCTCCCCGAGCTGCGCGGCCAGCGCGATCTGGTCGCCGAAGTCGAGAAGGTCGCGGTCGCGTTTGGCGCCGCGGTAGCGCCGGACCAGGTCGGTCAGCTCGCGGCGGGCGGCGGCGGTCTCGGGGACCTTGCGCAGGTCGGCGTTGGAGAGCTTGGCGCCCTGCAGGGTGAGCAGCAGTCCGGCGTCGTGGGCGCGCAGCGCCTCGGGGCGCACGAGGTGTTCGGCGAGCTCGGCGTCGAGCGCGAGCAGGTCGCTGATCAGGTCGGGGAAGGAGCGGGTGAGCGCCGGGTAGGGGCCGGGTGCCTCACGCAGGACGCGCGCGGCGAGCTGGTAGCGGCTGGCGTCGGCGAGCAGGCGGGAGGTGGGCTCCAGGCCGAGGCGCAGGCCGTGGTCGGTCAGCAGGCGGCCGGCGAAGGCGTGGTAGGTGGAGATCACCGGCTCGCCCGGCGGGTTGTCCGGGTCGATGACATCGGGGTCGGTGACGCCGGCCTTGATCAGGGCCTTGCGGACGCGTTCGGCGAGTTCGCCGGCGGCCTTGTTGGTGAACGTCAGGCCCAGGACCTGCTCGGGCGCGACCTGGCCGGTGCCGACCAGCCACACCACGCGCGCCGCCATCACCGTCGTCTTGCCGGACCCGGCGCCGGCCACGATCACCTGCGGGGCGGGCGGCGCGGTGATGCAGGCCGTCTGCTCCGGGGTGAACGGGATGCCGAGGAGCTCCTTGAGCTGCTCGGGGTCGGTGATGCGTGCGGACACATCGACGAAGGCTAGCGGCGGGCACTGACAGCGGATGCCCCACTCACCTGCCGTGCTGGAAGAAACGCAGGTCAGCCCGGGAGGTGCGGTACGTCACGCCGCTCACTCCACGGCCTCGCAGCCTGCGGACAGTCCACGACCTGGCCGTCCTCGCAGTCACTCCACGACCTGGCGGCCCGCGGACTCACTCCACGACCTGGCGGCCCTCCGGCCGGGCGCTGCACGAGGCGCGGAACGCGCAGTGCGTGCAGTGCTGGCCCGCGCTCGGTGCGAACCGCTCGTCGAGCACCCTGCCGGCCGCCGTCGCCAGCAGCTCACCGACCCACTCCCCCTCCAGCGGCTCCTGCGCCTGCACCTTCGGCAGCGCCTCACCGCCGTCCCGTTTCGCGGCCCCCTGCCGCAGCTGGACCAGCTCCGCGCCGCCCGGCTCGGGCCGCACCCCGTCGAAGACCTCGTCGACGGCGCCCTCGCGGACGGCGAGCTGGTAAACGGCGAGCTGCGGGTGGCGGGCCACCTCGGCCGAGCTGGGGGCCTGCTTGCCGGTCTTGAAGTCGACGACGTAGGCGCGGCCGTCCCCGTCGGCCTCGACGCGGTCCATCTGACCGCGGATGCGCACCGCGTACTCGCCCGCCTCCAGGGTGACGTCGAAGTCGTGCTCGCTGGCCACGGGCGTGCGGCCGCCACGGTCCATGACGTGCCACTGCAGGAAGCGCTCCAGCGCCACGCGCGCGTTCTCCTTCTCCTGCTGCGACTTCCACGGCGCGTCGAAGGCGAGTGCGTTCCACACCGTCTCCAGGCGTTCCATCAGCACGGCGAGGTCGGCCGGGGTGTGTCCGGAGGCCACCTCGTCGGCGAGCACGTGGACGACGTTGCCGAAGCCCTGGGCGGCGGTCGCGGGGGCGTCGGCCTTGACCTCGCGACCCAGGAACCACTGCAGGGCGCATGTGTTGGCGAGCTGGTCCAGCGCGCTGCCGGACAGCACGACGGGCTGGTCGCGGTCGCGCAGCGGCACTTTGGACTCGGTCGGGTCCCACATGCCCCACCAGCGGTAGGGGTGCGCGGACGGCACCAGCGGGCGGCCGTCCTCGTCGGCGAGCGCGGCGAGGCGGGCCAGGCGCTGCGCCGCGGCCTCCCGCAGGGCGTCCGAGACGCGCGGGTCGACGGTGGTGGCGCGCAACTCGGCGACCAGGGCGGCGACCGACAGGGGGCGGCGCGGGCGGCCCGTGACGTCCTTGGGCTCGACGCCGAGTTCGGTGAGAAAGCGAGAGGGCTGGTCGCCGTCGTCCGCGGGGGCCTTCACCGCGGTGACGACGAGGCGTTCACGCGCGCGTGTGGCGGCGACGTAGAACAGACGGCGTTCCTCGGCGAGCAGAGCGGCCGGGGTGAGGGGCTGGGCGAGGCCGTCACGGCCGATGCGGTCGGCCTCCAGCAGGGAGCCGCGCCGGCGCAGGTCCGGCCACAGGCCCTCCTGAACGCCCGCGACGACGACCAGGCGCCACTCCAGTCCCTTGGAGCGGTGCGCGGTCATCAGCCGGACGGCGTCGGTGCGCACCGCGCGCCGGGTGAGGGTGTCGGCGGCGATGTCCTCGGCCTCGATCTGCTCGAGGAAGTTCAGCGCGCCCCGGCCGCCGGTGCGCTCCTCGGCGCGCGCGGCGGTCGCGAACAGCGCGCACACGGCGTCCAGGTCGCGGTCGGCGTTGCGGCCGGCCGCGCCGCCGCGCCGGGCGGCCCGCTCCAGCCGCCCGGGCCAGGGCGTGCCCTCCCACAGGTCCCACAGCGCCTCCTCGGCGGTACCGCCTCCGGCCAGCCGCTCGCGGGCCTTGCGCAGCAGCGCGCCGAGACGCTGGGCGCCACGCGCGTACGTCGGGTCGTGCACGGCGAGGCGCTCGGGCTCGGCGAGGGCGCGGGCGAGCAGGTCGTCGGAAGGCGGCGGCAGGGGGTTGCCGGCGGCGCGTTCCTCCTCGCGCAGGGCGCGCCCGAGACGGCGCAGGTCGGCGGCGTCCATACCGGCGAGCGGCGAGGCGAGGAGGGTGAGGGCGGTCTCGGTGTCCAGCCAGCAGGGGACCGCGACGGCGCCGTGGGCGGGGCCTGGGGGCGCGTCGGACTCGGACTCGGTCGCGTCCCCGGTCGCCACGGCGTCGGCAGAGTCGGTGGCATCCTCGGGCCCGCCGGGCTCAGCGGGCTCCCCTCGCGCGCCAGGCTCGGCGGGCGCCTCGACCTCGCCGGACTCGACAGCGACAGACTCACCCGCGGCAGGCTCACGCACCCCGCCAGGCTCCCCGACCCCAACCGGCTCGGCGGGCACGCCGACCCCGCCGACCTCGGCTTGCTCCCCCACCCCGTCGGCCTCAGAGGCCTCCCCGACCCCGTCGGCCTGAGGTGCCCCGTCCGCCTCCGCCGTGGCCACCGCCCGCAGGGCCGCCAGCAGGGGCGCCACGGCCGGTTCGTGCCGCAGGGGCAGGTCGTCGCCGTCGATGTCCAGCGGGACGCCGGCGGCGGTGAGGGCGCGGCGGACCGCCGGGATGGACCGACCGCCCGCGCGCACCAGGACGGCCATGTCACGCCAGGGGACGCCGTCCTCCAGGTGGGCGCGCCGCAGGATGTCGGCGATGTTGTCGAGTTCCGTGCCGGGCGTCGGGTAGGTGTACACCTCGACGCGGCCGCCGTCGTGCACCGGCGTCAGTTCGCGGTGGGCCCGCACCTTCTCGGCGGGCAGCCGGGTCAGCGGCATCCGCTGGGTGACCAGCCGGGTGGCGGCGAGCAGGGCCGCCCCGGAGCGCCGGGAGGTGCGCAGCACCGCGACGGGGGCCGGGCGGCCGTCCGCGCGCGGGAAGGCGTGCGGGAAGTCGAGGATGCCGTTCACGTCGGCGCCCCGGAAGGCGTAGATCGACTGGTCGGGGTCGCCGAAGGCCACGAGGTCGCGTCCGCCTCCGGCGAGCGCGCGCAGCAGCCGTATCTGTGCGGGGTCGGTGTCCTGGTACTCGTCGACGTACACGGCGTCGTAGCGGGCGGCCAGCTCGCGGGCGACCTCCGGGCGATGGGCGAGGAGCACCGCGCGGTGGACCAGTTCGGCGTAGTCCAGGACGCCCTGGAGGTCGAGTACGTCCAGGTACTCGGCGAGGAACGCGGCAGCCGCCCTCCAGTCGGGGCGCCCGATGCGACGGGCGAAGGCGTCCAGGGCGTCCGGCCCGAGTCCGAGCTCCCGGCTGCGGGCGAGGACGGCGCGGACCTCGTCGGCGAAGCCGCGCGTGGTCAGGCAGGCGCGCAGTTCGTCCGGCCAGCGCACGTGCGCGAGGCCGAGCTTCTCCAGGTCGATCTCGCCGGCGAGCAGCTCGCGGACGGTGACGTCCTGTTCGGGGCCGGACAGCAGCCGCAGCGGCTCGGCGAACAGCTCGCTGTCCTGGTGGGCGCGGACGAGGGCGTAGCAGAAGGAGTGGAAGGTGGTCGCCCGAGGGGCGCGGGCCGCGCCCATGCGCAGCGCCATGCGGTCGCGCAGCTCGACGGCGGCCTTACGGCTGAACGTCAGCACGAGCACGCGCGCGGGGTCACCGCCGCGGGCGACACGGGCGGCCACGGACTCGACGAGGGTGGTGGTCTTTCCGGTGCCGGGGCCCGCGAGGACGAGCAGCGGGCCGCCGGTGTGGTCAACCACGGCGCGCTGGACGGCGTCCAGACGAGGGGGGTCCGGACGGTGTGGCGGGGTACGCAGGAGCCGGTAGGCGCCACGGCTCCCCTGGCGCACCTGGGGGTGCGGCAGGCGCCTGGTGGAGGAAGAGGAGCTCACGTGGTTCGCCGGTCCTGGTGGGTGTACTGGTGGTGCGGCCACCCGCGCGTGCGTGGTGCCGGCCGCGGGCCGCGGGGGACACGCGCAGGCGACGCTACGCCGGACGGTCGGGTGGAAGCAGGACTTCCGCTTCTTCCCGTCCGACGCTCATGCCACGCGAGTCCCTCGCCCCTCGAACGTACGTCATGCCACCCTCGTGCCCTTGTTCACCCATACGGGTCACATGTCACACGGGGGCGGTCGGCATGGCGGAAGCTGTCAGATGTGAGCGTCAGCGCGTCCGCCGTCCCACCGCGCGCGTCGCATGTCGAGGCGCGGCAGATGGCCCTGCGCGGCCCGGCTGGCCTGCTTCAGCGGTGTGCCCTCCGCGCGGTAGTGCGCGAGCGCCCGCTGCTCGTGCCCCGGCAGCAGCACCCCGTCGGACCGCACGACGCGCCACCAGGGGACGGCGCCGCCGTACAGGGACATCACCCGGCCGACCTGGCGGGGGCCGCCCTCCTCCAGCCACTCGGCGACATCTCCGTACGTCATGACGCGCCCCGGCGGGATCAGCTCGGCGACCTCGAGGACCCGCTCGGCGTACTCCGGGAGCGCGCCGGCGTCCTCGGGGCGGGCGGCGGCGTACTCCGCACGGGCGTCGTCCGGCAGACTCTGCTCGCTCATTCGTCCCATCCTGCACCACCCCACCGACAGCGTGACCGACTCCACACGGTGGGTGACCCTCGCCCGCAGACGCCGCTTCCGGCAGACTGTGCGCCGCCGCATCTGCACCCTGATGCCCCCGTGTGTCAGTGGGGCATGCCACCATCGTGCGGGCGGTGACCGGTGATACGAGATCAAGAAGAGGCGATGAAGCAGCAGGGCGTGCACCCCGGGGACGCGGAGGGCACCTCTGACGCTGCGTCGCGCCCGGACACCGGCGACAGCGGCGACCAGGGCGGGGAGCCCGCGCCCACCGGCGAGGGCACCGAGCCCGTGAACGCCGGCGAGGGCCCCCAGCGCGCGAACACCGGCAAGGACGACGAACCCGCGGACGGCGACCGGCCCGTGCGGCACAGCAAGAAGGCGGGCGCCCCGGACGCCTCGCGCGGCGGTGACGAGGCAGGTGACGTGACGCACATCGACGAGGTGGAGGGCGACGAACCGCTGCTCCCCGCGCGCGTGCACCGCCCCTCCGACCTCATGCGGCTGGCGGTGGGCGTGCTCGCCGTCATCGTCCTGCTGGGCATCGCCGCGTTCGCCCACGGCACCACCTCCGGCCTCGAACAGGACATCAACAAGGGCACCGGACAGGCACCCGATCTGCTGATCAAGATCGCCGGTCTGGTCTCCAGCATCGCGATCCTGCTGGTGCCCGTCGCGTTCGCGATCGAGCGGCTGATCAAGCGGGACGGGCTGCGCATCGCGGACGGTGTCCTCGCCGCCGTCCTCGCCCACGGCGTGACGCTGGCCACCGACCTGTGGGTCGCCAAGGCCGCCCCCGACTCCATCCAGGAGGCGCTCACCCAGCCCTCCCCCGGCAACATCCACGCACTGACCGACCCCGTGCACGGCTACCTCGCCCCGGTCATCGCCTACATGACCGCCGTCGGCATGTCGCGCAGGCCGCGCTGGCGGGCCGTGCTGTGGATCGTGCTGCTCCTCGACGCCTTCTCGATGCTGGTCACGGGCTACACGACGCCGTTCTCGATCATCCTGACGGTGCTCATCGGCTGGACCGTGGCCTACGGCACCCTGTACGCGGTCGGCTCGCCCAACGTCCGCCCCACCGGCCGCACCCTGATGGCCGGCCTGCGGACCGTCGGCTTCCACCCGGTCAGCGCCGCCCGCGAGGAGGCGCCCGAGACCGCCGAGAACGGCGACCGGGGCCGGCGCTACTTCGTCACCCTGGAGGACGGCCCGCCGCTGGACGTCACGGTCGTCGACCGCGAACAGCAGGCCCAGGGCTTCTTCTACCGCGCCTGGCGCAATCTGACGCTGCGCGGTTTCGCCACCCGCAGCAGCCTGCAGTCGCTGCGCCAGGCACTGGAGCAGGAGGCGCTGCTCGCCTATGCCGCGATCGCCGCGGGCGCCAACGCCCCGAAGCTGATCGCCACCTCCGAGCTCGGCCCGGACGCCGTCATGCTCGTCTACGAGCACACCGGCGGACGCACGCTGGACTCGCTGGCCGACGAGGAGATCACCGACGAGCTGCTGCTCAACGCCTGGCACCAGCTGCGCGCCCTGCAGTCGCGGCGCATCGCGCACCGCAGGCTCGCCGGTGACGCGATTCTGGTGGATCGTTCCGGCAAGGTGATCCTCACCGACCTGCGCGGCGGCGAGATCGCGGCCGGAGATCTGCTGCTGCGCATGGACGTCGCCCAGCTCGTGACCACACTGGGCCTGCGGGTCGGGGCCGAGCGGGCGGTGGCCTCCGCGGTGAGCGTCCTCGGCCCCGACACCGTGGCCGACTGTCTGCCGATGCTCCAGCCGATCGCGCTGACCCGCTCCACGCGAGCGACGCTGCGCAGACTGGCACGCGAGCGTGCCCAGCGCGAGCGCGATGCGGTCCTGGCGGCGGCCAAGCACGCCAAGGAGGCCCGCGCCGAAGCGCACGAAGAGGACGCCACCCTGCCGGACATGGCCGACAAGAAGGCCGTCCGGGCGCATGCGCGGGCCGAGAAGCGGGCCGTCGACGAGGCGCTGGAGGAGGCGCGCGAGGAGGCCCGCGAGGAGGATCTGCTCAGCCAGATCCGGCACGAAGTGCTGCTGATCAGGCCGCAGGCGCCGGTCGAGCCCGCCCGGTTGGAGCGGGTGCGGCCGCGCACCCTGATCAGCTTCATCGCCGGCGCCATCGGCGCGTACTTCCTGCTCACCCAGCTCACCCACATCGAGTTCGGGCCGCTCGTGGCCAACGCCCAGTGGGGCTGGGTCGCCGCGGCCGTGCTGTTCTCCGCGCTGAGCTACGTCGCCGCGGCGATGAGCCTGCTGGGCTTCGTTCCCGAGCGGGTGCCCTTCCCGCGGACGGTGGCCGCGCAGGTCGCCGGGTCCTTCGTGAAGATCGTCGCGCCCGCCGCGGTCGGCGGCGTCGCGCTGAACACCCGCTTCCTGCAGCGCCAAGGTGTGCGGCCCGGGCTCGCGGTGGCGAGCGTCGGCGCCTCGCAGCTGTTCGGGCTCGGCGCGCACATCCTGATGCTGCTGTCGTTCGGCTATCTGACGGGCACCGAGAAGACGCCCTCGCTGTCGCCGTCCCGCACGGTCATCGCGGGTCTGCTGACCGTCGCGGTCCTCGTCCTCGTCGTGACGTCGGTGCCGTTCCTGCGGAAGTTCATCGTCACGCGCGTGCGGTCGCTGTTCGCGGGCGTCATCCCGCGCATGCTGGACGTGCTGCAGCGACCGCAGAAGCTCGTCACCGGCATCGGCGGCATGCTGCTGCTCACCGCCTGCTTCGTGATGTGCCTGGACGCCTCCATCCGCGCCTTCGGCGACGGCTCGGCCTCGCTGAGCATCGCCAGCGTCGCCGTCGTCTTCCTGGCCGGCAACGCGCTCGGCTCGGCCGCGCCCACCCCGGGCGGTGTGGGCGCCGTCGAGGCGTCCCTGACGCTGGGCCTGATCGCCGTCGGGCTGCCCAAGGAGGTCGCCGCCCCCGCGGTGCTGCTGTTCCGGCTGCTCACGCTGTGGCTTCCGGTGCTGCCGGGCTGGCTGGCGTTCAACCAGCTCACCCGCAAGGGAGCGCTGTAGGCCCGGCGGACGCCGGAGCGGACCGCGCCGGACTCTGCGAAGCCCCGCAGGCAGGCATGCCGGCCTCTCGTCCCCCCAACGGCCCGCGCCCCGCGCGCGTGGGCGCACGTGCCCGCACCATGGGATCATGCCCAACCCCTTCCGGCTGCGCGCCGCCGCCCTCACCGCCACCGCCCTGCTGCTGTCGGCAGCCCTGACGGCCTGCGGTGACGACACCAAGGACGAGGACCTGACGGATCAGAAGCTGAGCTGGAAGGACTGTCCCGCCCCCTCGCAGGCGGAAGGCGGCGGCAATGCCCCCTCTGCGCTGCCGAACGGCGGCCAGTGGCAGTGCGCGACCATGAAGGCCCCCCTCGACTGGGCCAAGCCCAAGGGCGACACGATCGGCATCGCGCTGATCCGGGCCAGGACCAGCGGCCCGCAGAACCGGCGCATCGGCTCGCTGCTCTTCAACTTCGGCGGCCCCGGCGGCTCCGGCGTGACCACGCTGCCCGCCTTCGGCCAGGACTACGCCACCCTGCGCACCCGCTTCGACCTGGTCAGCTTCGACCCGCGCGGGGTCGGCCGCAGCGCGCCGGTCAAGTGCGAGAACGACGAGCAGCTGGACGCCTACTTCCAGCAGGACGCCACCCCCGACGACTCCGCCGAGCGCACGACGTACCTCGACAACACGAAGGACTTCAACGCGGCCTGCGAGCACAACTCCAAGCGTGTCCTGCCGCATGTGCGCACCACGGACGCGGCCCGCGACATGGACCTGATGCGCCAGGTCCTCGGCGACGCCAAGCTGTACTACTTCGGCATCTCCTACGGCACCGAGCTGGGCGGCGTCTACGCCCACCTGTTCCCCCGGCGCGTCGGACGGGCCGTGTTCGACGCGGTCGTCGACCCGACGCAGAACGCCGAGCAGGGCGCGCTCGGCCAGGCCAAGGGGTTCCAGCTCGCCCTGGACAACTTCGCGAAGGACTGCACCTCCAAGACGGAGGACTGCCCGCTCGGGGACACCCCGCAGGCCGTCAAGGACCGCATCGCCAAACTGCTGAGGGACCTCGACCGCAAGCCGATCCCGGGCATCTTCCCCCGCCAGCTGACCCAGACCGCCGCCACCAACGGCATCGCGCAGGCCCTGTACTCCAAGGACTTCTGGGAGTACCTCACCGAGGGACTCCAGGAGGCCTACAGCGGCAACGGCAGGATCCTCATGGCCCTGTCCGACTCGATGAACGGACGCAACGAGAACGGTGAGTACAGCAACATCACCGCCGCCAACATCTCCATCAACTGCGCCGACGACAAAGCGCGCTACACCGCCGACTACGTGCAGAAGGAGCTGCCCGCCTTCCGGGCCGCCTCACCGCTGTTCGGGGACTTCCTGGCCTGGGGCATGGTCAGCTGCACCGACTGGGCGGTGCCCGGCGCCGCCGACCACCCCGACGTCAGCGCACCCGGCGCGGCCCCGATCCTCGTCGTGGGCAACACCGGCGACCCGGCCACGCCGTACGAGGGGGCCCGCAAGATGGTGGACGCCCTCGGCAAGGGCGTCGGAGTGGAGCTGACGTACAAGGGGCAGGGGCACGGCGCGTACGACAGCAAGAACAAATGCGTGCAGTCCGCGGTCAACGGCTATCTGCTGGACGGGAAGGTGCCACCGGCCGGCACGGTCTGCTCCTGAGTCCACCGGCCGGCACCGTCTGCTCCTGAGCCGGCAGGACCTGTCGGCGAGCAGGCCGCCCGGTGACGGTCCCTCACCCACTTGCCGAGCCCCGAGTGCCGCGCCGTACCACTGTGGCGAGGATGGAGCGGGCGCCGACCACGCGCCAGGGGGCCTGTGAACGCGAGGGAACCGAATCATGGCGAATCGAAGCCGCAGAAGGCTGTCGTGGCAGAGCCGGGTGGGCGTGGCAGTGGTGCCGCTGGGCCTGCTGGGGCTCGCCGCGTCGGGGTGCAGCGACAGGACGGACGCCACGACCGGCGGTCCGTCCGCCACCGCGTCGCTCGCGCCGACGCCGCCGGAGCAACCGCCGCCCCAGTTGACGCAGGACCAGGTGAAGAACGCGGTGAGCCGGCTCGACGGCCTGGTGGAGAACGCGATGCGGCAGACCGGGGTACCGGGCATCGCCGTGGCCGTCGTCTACCAGGACAAGGTCGTCTACCGCAAGGGCTTCGGCGTCCGCGAGCTGGGCAAGAGCGCCAAGGTCGACCCCTCGACCGTCTTCCAGCTGGCGTCGGTGTCCAAGCCGCTGGCGTCCACCGTCGTCGCCGGGGCCGTGGGACGCAAAGCCATCGGCTGGAACGATCCGGTCCGTCCCCACGAGCCGGATCTCGCGTTCAAGGACCCGTACGTGAGCGCGAACGCGACGGTCGCCGACCTGTTCTCGCACCGCACCGGCCTGCCCGACCACGCGGGCGACCTGCTCCAGGACCTGGGTTACCCGCTCGACTACATCCTGCAGCACCTGCGGCTTGAGCCCCTGACCCCCTTCCGGGCAAGCTACGCCTACACCAACTACGGCCTCACGGCGGCGGGCGAGGCGGTGGCCGACGCGGCGAAGACCAGCTGGCCGCAGCTGGCGACGACGACTCTGTTCGAACCCTTGGGGATGGATCACTCCAGCTACCGGCGCGCCGACTACGACAAGGCCGCCGACAAGGCGTCGGCCCATGTGCTGGTCGACGGCCACTGGAAGCCCTCCACCACCGAGAACGCCGACCGGCAGGCGCCCGCGGGCGGGGCGAGTTCCACCATCGACGACCTCGCCAAGTGGATGCGCCTCCAAATGAACAACGGCACGTTCGAGGGGAAGAAGGTGATCGATTCGGCCGCCCTGGACGAGACCCGCGTCCCCCACGCCGTCTCCGGTCCCCCACGCGCCCCGGCCGGCGAGCCGGGCTTCTACGGGCTCGGCTGGAACGTCAGCTACGACCAGCGCGGACGGCTGCGGCTGAGCCATTCCGGCGGCTTCGCGCTGGGCGCGGCGACCGAGGTCGACATGCTTCCCGGCGAGCGGCTCGGCGTGGTCGCACTGACCAACGGACAGCCCATCGGCGTGCCCGAGGCGATCAACGCCGCGTTCCTCGACATCGCCCAGAACGGAAAGCAGACGGTCGACTGGCTGCCCTTCTTCCGGAAGATCGTGACGGCCACGATCTACGCGGCCGCCTCCCCCACCAACTACGCCAAGCCACCGGGCAACGCCACCCCGGCCAAGCCCGACGACGCCTACACGGGCACCTACGCGAACGACTACTACGGCCCGGTCACCGTCTCCGGCGACGGCAAAGGCAACCTGAGCATGACCCTGGGTCCGAAGAAGATGACGTTCCCCCTGAAGCACTACACGGGCGACACCTTCAGCTACCAGACCCAGGGGGAGAACGCCGTCGGCCTGTCCGGCGTCACGTTCCACACGAGCTCGGGGCGTGCCACGAGCATCACCATCGAGCATCTGAACGAAAGCGGCCTCGGCACCTTCACCCGCTGAACCTCCTGGCCCTCCCACGACAGAAGCCCACGGCGTCCGACAAGGTCGGAGCCGTGGGCTTCGTCAGCCTCGCCGCTGGGCGAGAGCCGTGATCAGTACACCGGCTTGTGCGGTTCGATCTGGTTGACCCAGCCGATCACGCCGCCGCCGACGTGGACCGCGTCGGCGAAGCCCGCGGACTTCAGAACCGCGAGGACTTCCGCACTGCGGACACCCGTCTTGCAATGCAGGACGATCTTCTTGTCCTGCGGGAGGCCCTCGAGGGCGGTGCCCATGAGGAACTCGTTCTTCGGGACGAGACGGGCGCCCGGGATGGACACGATCTCGTACTCGTTGGGCTCGCGGACGTCGATGATCTCGATGTTCTCGCCGTCGTCGATCCACTCCTTGAGCTGCTTGGGAGTGATCGTCGAACCGGCGGCCGCCTCCTGGGCCTCCTCGGAGACGACGCCGCAGAAGGCCTCGTAGTCGATGAGCTCGGTGACGGTCGGGTTCTCGCCGCAGACCGCGCAGTTCGGGTCCTTGCGGACCTTGACCTGGCGGTAGGTCATCTCCAGGGCGTCGTAGATCATCAGGCGGCCGACGAGCGGCTCGCCGATGCCCGCGAGGAGCTTGATGGCCTCGTTGACCTGGATGGAGCCGATGGACGCGCACAGCACGCCCAGGACGCCGCCCTCGGCGCAGGAGGGGACCATGCCGGGGGGCGGGGGCTCCGGGTACAGGCAGCGGTAGCAGGGGCCGTGCTCCGACCAGAAGACGGAGGCCTGGCCGTCGAAGCGGTAGATCGAACCCCACACGTACGGCTTGTTCAGCAGCACGCACGCGTCGTTGACCAGGTAACGCGTCGCGAAGTTGTCCGTGCCGTCGATGATCAGGTCGTACTGGCTGAAGATGTCCATCACGTTGTCGGCTTCGAGCCGCTCCTCGTGAAGGATCACGTCCACGTACGGGTTGATGCCCTTGACCGTGTCACGCGCGGACTCGGCCTTGGAGCGGCCGATGTCGGACTGGCTGTGGATGATCTGGCGCTGCAGGTTCGACTCGTCGACCTCGTCGAACTCCACGATGCCGAGCGTGCCGACGCCCGCGGCGGCCAGGTACATCAGCGCCGGCGAGCCCAGGCCGCCGGCGCCCACACAGAGCACCTTGGCGTTCTTCAGCCGCTTCTGCCCGTCCATCCCCACGTCGGGGATGATCAGGTGGCGGGAGTACCTGCGGACCTCGTCTACGGTGAGCTCAGCTGCTGGCTCGACCAGGGGTGGCAACGACACGGGGACTCCGTTGGTCGGTCAATCACTACGGTTGTTCTCCCCGTAACAGTGCCATGGTCTTTTTCATTCCGAGACACCTGTTCCGATACGCGAGACGATGTCGTCCCAGAAGCCGGGCATCGTCGTCCACGCGTCCGTCTCGCGGCCCCGGCCGCCGCCCGCCACGCGGTCGGTGAACCAGATCGTGGCCGCGCCGTGCCAGCGGGAGATGCGCAGCGCCTCCTCCAGGTGCGGGTGCGGCACACCGTGCACGAAGTGGCAGAAGCGCTCCGGCGGGTAGTCCGCGGTCCACTCGGCCGCCTGCGACCAGCGGTAGTCGCTCCAGGCGCCGCTGAAGGTCACCAGCTGGTCGGCGCTCTCGGCGTAGCCGGGGTACGGGTGGGTGCCGTGGTCCAGGACGATGTGCGCGTCGTCACGCCGGGCGCGCAGCGCGGAGACCGCGCGCCGCACCGCCGGGAGGTCGGCGCGGTCCACGGGGCAGCGGTGCAGCAGGAAGCCGTCGACCTGGTACCAGTCGAGGTAGCGCTCGGCGTCCCCGAGCAGATCGCCGGCCGGGCGCGTGGCGTCCAGGCGGCCCAGGACGCGCACGCCCGCGTTCCGCAGCCGGCCGGCGGCCGCCAGGCAGTGCGGGTCGGGGCGGGCGCCGGGGCCGTCGGCGACGTCGAGGACGACCCAGTGCAGCGGCGTGCCGGGCCGGGTCAGCTCGCCCCACTCGGCCGGTGCGACCAGGGGGTGGGCGAGGCCGGGCAGGCCGAGGCCGGTGTGCAGGACGGTGCCGGCGGTGCCCGCTGTCGGGCTGGTCAGATGCGGCATGCCGCCTCCATCCAGATGTCGGCGAGGGATTCCTCGAGGTTGATCCGCGGCCGCCAGCCCAGCCGGTCGCGGGCGGTGCGCACATCGGCCTGCTGCCAGCTGCCGCAGCCGTCGGGGTACGGGTACGCGACCGGGGCCACGTGGTCGGAGTCGGCGCGCGGGTGGCCGATCGTCGACCTGAGGGGCCCGGGCGGGCCGTCCAGTTCGTGCAGCGCGCCGCCGTATCCGGCGACCCGGGCGAGGATCGCGGCGGCGTCGCGCAGCCGCACGGCGCGGCCCGAGCCGATGTTGATGACACCCTGCGCGGCCGACAGCGAGGCGGCGTGCACGGCGCGGGCGACGTCGCGGACGTCGATGAAGTCCCGCTGCGCGCCGAGGCCGCCGAGCTTGAGTTCGCCGTCGCCGGACTGCATGGCGCGGCGCATGGCCTCGGCGAGCCGGCCGAGCGGGGAGCCGGCCGGGGTGCCGGGCCCGGCGGGCGAGAACACCCGCAGGACGACGGCGTCCAGGCCGGAGCCGAGGACCAGTTCGGTGGCGGCGAGCTTGCTGACGCCGTACGGGCCGCCCGGGCGCGGCACGGCGTCCTCGGCGGTGGAGGAGCCGGGCTGGCTGGGGCCGTACTCGGCGCCGCAGCCGAGCTGCACCAGGCGGGCGCCGCAGCCGCTGCGGCGCAGGGCCTCGCAGACAGTGGCGACGGCGACGGTGTTGTGCCGGGTCAGGTCGCGGGCGCCGCCGCGGGTGGCGCCGGCGCAGTTGATGACGACTCCGGGGTGCACGGCGTCGAGGAAGCGGGTGAGCGCGCCCGGGCTGCCGCTGGCGAGGTCGAAGCGGACGTCGGCGTCGTCGCCGCGGCCGAGCGCGGTGAGCTGGACGGCCGGGTCGGCGAGCAGGCGGTCGGCGACGAAGCGGCCGAGGAAACCGTTGGCTCCGATCAGCAGGACCCTCATCGGGCGGCTCCCCGGGCCGAGTCCTCGCGGGAGGTGATCATCTGGTCTTCTCCTTCAGGGGTGTTGCGATGACGTGCGGCCCGGTGGGGGGTGGGCTGCCGGCGGCTCACCGGTGGTGGTCCGCTCGCGCGTGGGCCGAGGCCCGGGTGAGGGTGCGGGTCGCGTGGATCAGCAGGGTCAGTGCGGCCGCCCCGCACAGCAGGGCGGGAACGCCGCCGGGTCCCAGGGCGTCGACGACTGCCTCGACCGGGGCGGCCAGCAGGCCGCAGCCGGGCAGCCGGGCGGTGAAGACCACGGCCAGGACGGCGGCCTCGCAGCCCGCGGTGACGGCGAGGACCATCCCGGGGGCGCGCGTCGCACCGTGTGTCGTCAGGAGCCGGGCAAGCAGCAGCAGCGCGCCGAGGGTGAGCGCCTGGGCGTACCCGGCGCTCTCGCCCAGGACCGCCGCGCTCAGGGCGAGCAGCGCGGTGAGCGCGGCGAGGAAGAGGGCGAAGACGCCGAGCAGCAGGGGCCGTACGGCGGCGGCGAACTCCTCCAGGCCGCGGCTGGCGGCGAGGACGCGGCGGGCGCGGGACGAGAGGAGGTGGGCGCACCAGGCGGCGGGAGCGCAGGCCAGGGCGAGCGCCAGGACCGGGGCGGCGGCGAGGGGCCACGCGCCTGCGGCGGTGCCGTCGGGCAGGCCGTCGGGGCCCCCGGTGACGGCGTCCGACAGCAGGGCGTCGCCCAGTGCGGCGTAGGCGAGCAGCCAGCAGGTCCACGCGCGGGTGCCCGCGGCCCGCACGCCCTGGTGGGGGCGGTGCGGGGCGCCGAGCGGCCCCCGGCGCAGGACGGCCCGCAGTGCGGCGGCCATGGCGAGGACGCCGGCCAGGGTGACGTACAGGCGGGCGCGGCCGTCGGTGAGGCGCAGAGCGGCCACGGTCGCGGCGCACAGAGTGCCCGGCAGCAGGGAGAGCAGCAGCCAGGCCGTGCGCGGCCGCTCCGGCGCGGTGACGGCCGGGGGTGGGGCGGGGGTGTCGCCGGTGCGGGGCACGCGCGCGTACATCTCCTCCGCGAGGGAGAAGACGTCCCGGTGACGGAAGCGGGCGGCGGTGCGGTCGGTGACGCCGTGCGCCTCCAGACCGGCCGCGATCTCCAGGGGGTCGACGGCCCGCTCGCACAGCTCACGGTGCCGGTGCATCAGGGCCTTGACCGGGTCCGCCGCTCCGCGCCGGGGGGCGGGCGCCTTGCGGTCGGCGGTGGCCGAGGGGACGGCGGGGCGCTCCCTCGGGTCCGGCCGCGCCGTGGCCGGGGGGGCGCTCCGGGCTCCGCGCATGCCGTCGCCCGACATCTGCGTCCCGTCCTCGTCCAGCAGCTGCGCCGACCGCGTGTCCCACGCGCCGGGGCTGCCGGGTGTCCCCGGGCGGTCGAACTCTCCGGTGTCGCTCATCGCGCCGCCTCCCCCGCCGGGACCGGCGCGGTGCCCGCCCGGGACGCCGCCCGTACCGGTGCCGTGGCCCAGCCGGGGCCGCCGCGGGCCACCACGCGGGCGCCGGAGTCGGTCCAGCGGCCCGGCACGTGCGCCTCGGCCGGGACGCCGAACGGCAGCGGCTCACCGGTGTCGTCGAGGACGACGCGGTTGACCGGGCAGCGGGAGACCAGCTCCAGGTAAATGCCGTGAAATGCCGCCACGTTCTGCTCGACGGTGAACAGCTCCAGCGCACGCGCGCGTGCGGCCGCGCCCAGGCGCGCACGGCGCTCGGGGTCGCGCAGCAGTGCCACGCACGCCTCGGCGAGCGCCCGCGGGTTGCGCGGCGGTATGACGAGACCGGTGCCGCCGATCACCTCCACGACCGCGCCGACGTCCGTGGAGACGGTCGCGCGGCCGCAGAACATGGCCTCGACGAGCCCGATCGGGAAGCCCTCGACGACGCTGGACAGCACGACGACCGCGCCCGCGGCGTAGGCGTCCGCGAGGAGGGGCAGCTCCGGGCCGCCGATCTCCTCGAAGGAGACGGGGTTGTCGCCGACGGCGTGCAGTCCGGCGGCCTCGTCCGGGAAGAGCTGGGCGGCGAGCGCCCGGCAGTGCGCGAGGTAGGCCTCGCCCTCGGCGCCGGCCGGCGGGCCGACGATCCGCAGACGTGCGCCCGGCTCCTCCTTGCGGACCTCGGCGAAGGCGTGCAGCAGCGACACCAGGTCCTTGGCCGGTTCGATGCGGCCGACCCACACCAGCGTGCCGGGGTCGGCGGCATCCGGCGCCTCGCCCACCTCGGCGAAGCGGCTCGCGTCCATGCCCGGGTAGACGGTGCGCAGCTTGTCCCGGTCGGCGCCGCAGCGTTCCTGCCAGCGGCGGGCGTGCGCGTTGCCGGGCGTGACACAGGCGGCCCGGCGGTAGACCTCGGTGGCGAGCCGCCCGTGGAAGGCGGCGAGCAGGGCCCGTGCGACGGGCGTGGCCTGCGGGCCGGGGCCGGGCGCCAGATAGTGGCTGCGCAGCCGCACGCCGTACTCGGTCACCAGCAGGGGTACGCCGAAGAAGTGGCCGGCGAGCAGGCCGGTCAGGGCGGCCGGGCCGCCGGAGGCGGCGTGGCACACGTCGGCCGAGCCGAGCCCGGCGTCGTCGTACCAGTCGAGGGAGAGGGGGCGCAGGGCGCTCTCCAGGTGGGCGGCGACGGTGAGGAGATCCGCCACCCGGGCATCCCGTGCGGTGCGCAGTGCGCCGGGCGCGCGACAGGCGCGTTCCAGGGCGCGTACCGCCCCTTCCGAGCGGAGCGCGCTCACCAGGCCGCCCTCGTCACGGGCGAGGTCGGCGAGACCGTACAGCGCGTTGCTGAAACGGTCCGCCTCGGGGGCGTGCACCGCCTCGGAGGCGTGCGCCGGGGTGGCGGACGGCTCCGCGCAGATCGCGGCCACCAGCTCGCCGTAGCACTCGGTGAACCGCCGGCGCGCGCGGCGCCCGTGGGTCACGCCGTCGTCCTCGGCCGTCCACAGGGGGGCCACGTGCACCCTGCTGACCTGCGGCGGCAGCGGAGCCCAGCCCTCGTCCTCCTGGCACCGACTGCGGCTGAGCGCGTAGATGTCGAACTCGTGCTGCCCGAGCCCGCGCACGAGCCGGTCGCACCACGGCCCGGCGTCACTGTTCAGAAACGGGTAGCCACCCTCCGTGACCAGTCCGATGCGCACGCGTACACCCCCGATCTCCGTGTGGGGAGCCGCCGTTGGTCCGGCGGCTCGCAGCGGGAAGAACGTATGCGGACAAGGCGGTGGCGCGACGGACAACCGTCCGTCGCG
>NZ_JBEZWX010000014.1:139617-177469 GCF_040637635.1 Streptomyces sp. NPDC028635
CCCATCGCGGGGGGCGGGCGGGGGGGGGGGCGCGGGCGGCCTCAGCTCCTCCCGCGGCCGCCCCGCCGCGGGGGGGGGCCCCGGCCCCCCCCCCCCCCCCCCCCACCAAAAGGGGTGAACGGTCGTAACTTTCCCGTGCGGGTCGCGTTCGGTCGCGCTAAGAGATCACACGGTTGCGAACCGTCATCCGGCACGCCGGTGCCGGGCGCCGCCGCCCCCCGGCTCGGGGAGGGCGGGCGGGCCCGTCGTCAGGTGCGGTTCACTTGCCCGGGTAGGGCCAGGGGTTGGGCAGGCAGTGGATGCCGTCGTGGTCCAGGAACTTGGTCTGCTGCTGCATGACCGGGGCGAGCGCGCCGTCCTTGTCGCAGCTGACATGGCCGTGCCCGAGGCGGTGGCCCACCTCGTGGTTGATCAGCATCTGCCGGTAGGCGTGGATCTGGTCGCCGTACGTCGTGGAGCCCTGCGCCCACCGGTAGGCGTTGATCATCACGCGCTCGGTGGCGGCCGAGTCGCACGAGACGTTGTCCTCGGTGGTGTCCAGGCCCGACTTGGCGCACCAGGTGGCGGTGGTGCCGGGGCTGGCGAGCGTGATGACGAAGTCGGGCTTGCCGGAGGAGACGCGCTCGAAGGTGCGCGCGCCGCCGTGCGCCCAGCTGCGGGGGTCGTTGAGCGTCTTCTGCACGGCCTCGGCGAACAGTGCGCCGTCGAGACCCAGGCCCTGCTCCACGTCCACCCGGTAGGTGTACTTCTGGCCCTTGCCGGGGGCCTTGTCGGTGCCGGGCACCGCGTCGAAGGTCCCCGGGCCCTTGAGGGTGGCGCCGAGCGGGTACGTCCGCGCCATCTTCTGTTCGTACGTGAGCGGGGCGACCGGCACCGAGGCGTTCGGCCGGCCGTCGCCGCGCGAGGCGGAGTCCCGGGTGTCGCGCGCCTGACCGGTGGCCGACTGCGCGTGTACGCCGTCGCCGTGGCCGCCGGCGACCTGCCCGGCCACGACGACCGCGAGCACGGTGGTGACGGCCGCGGCCGCAATGCCGGTGAACGTGCGACCCTTGCCGCCCTTGGCGCCCGTGGCGCGGTCGGGCCGGTCGTCGGGGGCGAGGCCCGCGTCCGGCGTCCGGGCGCCGGGCGGAGCCACGGCAGCGGTGGAGCCGGCCGCTGCGGCGGTGGAGGGGTCGGCGGGCCGGCCGGGGGCGGTCCGGGGGCGGACGAAGACGTCGTCGCGGTCACCATCGCCGTCGAAGCCTTCGAAGGCGTCCAGGTAGTCCTGGCGGGGGCCGGCCGGCGGAGCCTTCCGCTGCCGCGGCAGGGGAACTCCCGCGACCTGCGGCCCCGCAGGACGCCCGCGCCCGGCTCCGGGCCCGGCTCCGGGGGCGGTGAGATCGCCCCAGCCGCCGCCGGCTTCCCGCTGCTCGGGGTGGCCACCCCGGACCCGGGGAACGCCGTGCGCGGGGGTGCCGCCGGGGATGCGGGGCACGCCGTGCGCGGGCGTACCGTCCGGGACGCGCGGCACGCCGTGCGCCGGAGTCCCGTCGGACACCCGGGGCACACCACGGGCCGGGGTGCCGCCGGCCGCCCCGGCCGCACCCGGCGTCGGCGCACCCGGCGTTCGCGTACCCGGCGTCCGTGCACCCGGCCCCGACTGGCCCGGCATGCGCGCGCCCTGAGTCCGGGGACCCGGCGTCGGGGCGCCCGGCAAGGACGCCCCGGACCCCTCTCCCGTCGCCCCCGTGGTGGTGTCGCCGGGCGCCTTCTTGGGCGCGGGCCCCCGCCTGCTGTGGCGTCCCACGTCGCCTCTCAGCTCCCCTGGCTCGCGGACTCGGATACGGACAGGGGCACGGCGGCGGAGCCGGACCCGGCCCGCTCCACCTCGGTCAGCAGTTCACGGAACCCGGTGGCGACCGCCCGGGGGTACTCCATCATCGCCACGTGCCCGGCCTCCGGCAGCGTCAGCAGACGGGCGTCGCGGAAGGTGCGCGCCGCCTTCTGGGCCATGCGGAAGCCGACGAGCCGGTCACGGCCGCCGTAGACGAGCAGGGTGGGTGCGAGGACGCGGGCCGCCTGCCGCCACAGGCTGTGCTGACCGCCCAGCGTGTAGGCGTCGACGATCCCCCGCGCGGAACGCGCCAGGGCGTCCCAGAAGTACGGCAGCTGCATGCGCCGCTCCAGTTCCTCGACGGCGTACCGGAACGCCTCCGGCGACACGCGCGAGGGGTCGCCGTAACACAGGGCCATGGAGCCGCGGACGCGCTGCTCGGCCGTCCAGTCGCGGGTCAGCCGGGTGAACAGCGGCGCCACACCGGGCACGCCGATCAGCGCGGTCGGCACGGCGGAGCGCTGGATGCGCAGCTCCGGCAGTGCGGGCGAGACGAGTGTGAGCGTGCGGACCAGGTCGGGGCGCTGGGCGGCCACGCGCGTAGAGACGGCGCCGCCGAGGGAGTTGCCGAACAGGTGGACCGGTCCGCGTCCGGAGGCGTCGAGGTAGCGGATCACGGCACGCGCGTGCCCGCTGACGGAGTAGTCGCCGTCGTCCGGTGGGGGTGAGTCGCCGAAGCCCGGCAGGTCCACGGCCTCGCTGTCCACGACGCCGTCCAGTTCGGCCATGAGCGACGACCAGTTCTGCGAGGAACCGGCGAGCCCGTGGACGTACAGCGCGGGCGGCAGCCCCTCGCTCGCCGCGGGCCGCGAGCGCACGGTGAGCGTGATGCCGGGCAGTCCGACCGATGTCAGCCGCTCGCCCTCCGAAACCCTGACGGGCGCCGCCTTCGGGGCCAGGTTGGTGGGCGGCACGGACGGCAGCTCGGTCGAAGACATGCGGCAATGTTACGAGACGATCACGCAATGGTTCACGTGTTCGGCGTCACAGGCGTCGCGTGGCACACCAAGGGGCACACGGCCGGGCACGGTCGTACGGCCCCGCACGCCTGGTCGTACGACCACGCACGCGTACAGCCGCGCACAGCATGGCGTCCGCACCGGGTGTCTCCTACGCTCAGGACAGGGCACCCGGGTGTGACCCCCTGCTGCTCCAGGGACCATTCGTAGGAAGGGAGCCCGTCCATGGCCGTCGACCCCACCGACCCCGAGACGTTCGAGGAGATCGAGGAGGAGGGCGCCGCGGAGTTCGACGTCGAGGCGCCCGACGCGGACGCAGCCGAACAGCACGCCGATGTCGCGCCCGATCGCGACGACCCGCTGACCGGCGTGGACCCCGCCCGGGCGAACGAGGCCGACCTGGTGGAGCAGGCGCGCGTCGTCTCGCTCGACGAGGACGACTACCGCTGACCTCCGGGCACCCCGCTGAGCTGGAGAGAGGCCGTTTTTTGCCCGCTCGGAGCAGGTTTGAAACCCTTTACCCGACTTTCGTCACCGTCCGGTCCGTGAAATTCTGCGCTCGCACCGCGCACACCCGGGTTACCGAAAAGTACGATGGCCGCGCGGCGCACACCGCATGTGGACGACATTGGGAGGCGGCGTGACAGCCATCGAGCAGACAGAGGCGGCACGCCCGCGGGGTACGCGCCTGCCGCGCCGTGCCCGACGGAACCAGCTGCTGGGCGCCGCCCAGGAAGTCTTCGTGGCGCAGGGCTACCACGCCGCCGCCATGGACGACATCGCCGAGCGCGCCGGCGTCAGCAAGCCGGTGCTCTACCAGCACTTCCCGGGCAAGCTCGACCTCTATCTCGCGCTGCTGGACCAGCACTGCGAGGCCCTCATCCAGTCCGTGCGCAACGCGCTGGCGTCGACGACCGACAACAAGCAGCGCGTGCGGGCGACCATGGACGCCTACTTCGCGTACGTCGAGGACGACGGCGGCGCGTTCCGCCTGGTCTTCGAGTCGGACCTGACGAACGAGCCCGCGGTGCGCGAGCGCGTCGACAAGGTCACGAACGAGTGCGCCGAGGCGATCTGCGACGTGATCGCCGAGGACACCGGTCTCTCGCGCGCGGAGTCGATGCTGCTGGCCTCCGGCCTCGGCGGCCTCGCCCAGGTGGTGGCCCGCTCCTGGCTGCACAGCGACCGCAGCGTGCCGCGCGACCAGGCGGTGCAGCTGCTGGCCTCGCTGGCCTGGCGGGGCATCGCCGGCTTCCCGCTGCACGGCACCGAGCAGCACCACTGACACACGCCCCCTTAAGGGTGCGCGACAGCCGACGGGACTTTGTTCCCGTCGGCTGTTCGCTGTTGGCGTGCCCGGCGCGGAGCGTACGGGTCCCCTCACCGGGCTAATGTGTGCTGGGTACGGCGCGGAAGGTCGCGCACTTCACTGACCGTCGGAGGGACATAGCCGTGGAGGTCAAGATCGGCGTGCAGCACGCGCCCCGCGAGATCGTTCTGGAGAGCGGTCAGAGCGCCGAGGAGGTCGAGCAGGCGGTGGCCGCGGCGCTGGCCGGCAAGTCGCAGCTGCTGAGCCTCAAGGACGAGCACGGCCGCAAGATCCTGGTCCCGGCCGACCGCCTCGCCTACGTCGAGATCGGCGAGCCGGCCCCCCGCAAGGTGGGCTTCGGCGCGCTGTAGGGACACCGCGCCGCGGAGGCGTGTGAGGAGGGGGCCGACGGTGGAACACCGTCGGCCCCCTCCGGCGTTCCGCCCACCGGGTCTTCACGGACGGCGCACGGCGACTTCACAGCCGAGGATTGGATTTCGCAGGTCACGGGTATGACGGGCTACGACCTTGGTACCGGATGTGTATCGCGTTCGGTGCAATGTCCGGTCGTCTGGGAGGGACCCGCGATGATCTTCGAAGCGCTCGGCTCGGCAGTGCTCGGTCTGGTCCTGGCGTGGGCCGCGCTGCACCGCCTGTCACACCGGCTGCCGGCCCGCGCACTGGTCCTCGCGACGGGCGTCGCCGGCGCCCTCTTCGGCGACTTCGTCACCCACAGCGCCCTCGGCACCGGCAGCGTCCTGCCCAGCCTGATCGGCGCGGCGATCGTCTCGGCGGCCTCCGTCTCCCTGCTCCTGCGCCCCACGGGCCGCCTGCGCCGATCAGCGACGGCGTAGCCGAAGGGGCGACGGCGAGGCCGAGCCCCCGGGTTCGCGGAGAACTGCGCGACCGGCCACCCCGCACCCGCGGCCGCGCACCTCTCCGCCCCCCACGGAGCGAACCCCGCTCAGGCCGCGAGGCCCAGCGCGGCCATCCGCTTGGTGTGCGCCTCGGTGATCCGCGAGAACATCCTCCCGACCTCCGCGAGGTCGAACCCGTCCGCGACACCTCCCACGAGCATCGTGGACAGCGCGTCCCGGTCGGCCACCACCCGCTGCGACTGCGACAGCGCCTCGCCCATCAGCCGCCGCGCCCACAGCGCCAGGCGCCCGCCCACGCGGGGATCCGCGTCGATCGCCGCGCGCACCCGGTCCACGGCGAACCCGGCGTGGCCGGTGTCGTCCAGCACGGCCAGCACCAGCGAGCGGGTGTCGGAGTCCAGGCGGGCCGCGACCTCGCGGTAGAAGTCGCTGGCGATGGAGTCGCCGACGTAGGCCTTGACCAGGCCCTCCAGCCAGTCCGAGGGCGCGGTCTGCCGGTGGAAGCCGTCCAGCGCGGCGACGAACGGCTCCATCGCCAGCGTCGAGTCCTCACCGATCTCGGCGAGCCGGTCGCGCAGCCGCTCGAAGTGGTGGAACTCGGCCGACGCCATCTTGGCCAGTTCCGCCTTGTCCGCCAGTGTGGGCGCGAGCTTGGCGTCCTCCGCGAGCCGCTCGAACGCCGCCAGCTCGCCGTAGGCGAGCGCGCCGAGCAGGTCCACGACGGCGGCCCGGTACTGCGGTTCGGCGGAGGCCGTCGCCCAGTCCTGGGCGGCGACTCCCGTGGGTGCGTCGGAGGCGTGGTCAGGCTTGTCAGAGCTCGTCATGCAGCGCACAATAGCCCGCTCGCCGCGCGACGGAAGGCCCTGGTCACCACTGTGGCGGCGGTCGCGCCGGTGGCCGCCGAGCGGATGTGACGACGACAACGTGACCGAATCGGCCATCGCGTGTGCGCCGATCCGGGGTATGGTGGTAATGCGCCTGCCGAATACTCGGTCGTGTTCCGACGTAGTGTCTCGACGGGCCGCACGTATGAGGATGCCCGGTCGGTGGCCCGATCGGCTCCGACCCGACAGCCCTCCCCGACCGTACGGCAGCACGCGTACGGCCCCGGAGGGGGACACCCTCAGCGGTACGAGCGCTCGAGCGTCGGCAGAGGTCCCGTGCAGTACGGCTGGCCCGTCCGGCTTTCCGTAAGGCAGCCGACGTCCCCGGCACGGTCCGACACGACCCCCGCGCTCGCCTCGCACCGCGCACACAGAAGAGGCAGCACCCTGACTACGACGTTCCGAGAGCTCGGGATCCTTCCCGAGACCGCCGAGGCCCTCGAAGCCGTCGGCATCATCACCCCCTTCCCCATCCAGGAGATGACCCTCCCCGTCGCCCTCTCGGGCACGGACGTCATCGGCCAGGCCAAGACCGGCACGGGCAAGACCCTCGGCTTCGGCCTTCCGCTCCTCGAGCGCGTGACCGTCCCCGCCGACGTCGAGGCCGGCCGGGCCGCCCCCGAGGCCCTCACCGACGCTCCCCAGGCGCTCGTCGTCGTCCCCACGCGCGAGCTGTGCACCCAGGTCACCAACGACCTGCTGACGGCGGGCAAGGCCCGTAACGTGCGCGTGCTGGCGATCTACGGCGGCCGCGCCTACGAGCCCCAGGTCGAGGCCCTGAAGAAGGGCGTCGACGTGGTGGTCGGCACCCCGGGCCGCCTGCTCGACCTCGCGGGCCAGAAGAAGCTCAACCTCAAGCACGTCAAGTGCCTGGTCCTCGACGAGGCCGACGAGATGCTCGACCTGGGCTTCCTGCCCGACGTCGAGAAGATCATCAACATGCTGCCGGTGAAGCGGCAGACCATGCTGTTCTCGGCCACGATGCCGGGGGCCGTCATCGGTCTCGCCCGCCGCTACATGTCCCGGCCCACGCACATCCGCGCCACCGCGCCGGACGACGAGGGCGTGACGGTCGCGAACATCAAGCAGTTCGTCTACCGCGCGCACTCCATGGACAAGCCGGAGATGGTCGCCCGCATCCTGCAGGCCGAGGGCCGCGGACTGGCGATGATCTTCTGCCGGACCAAGCGCACGGCGGCCGACATCGCCGAGCAGCTGGAGCGCCGCGGCTTCGCCTCCGGCGCGGTCCACGGCGACCTCGGCCAGGGCGCCCGCGAGCAGGCGCTGCGCGCCTTCCGCAACGGCAAGGTCGACGTCCTCGTCTGCACCGACGTCGCCGCGCGCGGCATCGACGTCGAGGGTGTCACCCACGTCATCAACTACCAGTCCCCGGAGGACGAGAAGACGTACCTGCACCGGGTCGGCCGCACCGGCCGCGCGGGCGCCAAGGGTACGGCGATCACCCTCGTCGACTGGGACGACATCCCGCGCTGGCAGCTGATCAACAAGGCGCTGGAGCTGGACTTCAACGACCCGGCGGAGACGTACTCGAGCTCCCCGCACCTGTTCTCCGACCTCGGCATCCCCGAGGGCACGAAGGGCACCCTGCCGCGTTCCGAGCGCACCCGCGCCGGCCTGGACGCCGAGGAGCTCGAGGACCTGGGCGAGCCGGGCGGGCGGAACGCCCGCGGCCGTGGTGGCCGCGGCGGCCGCCGCGACGAGCCCTCGTCCCGTTCCCACGACCGTGAGGCGGAGCGCGAGCGCAGCCGTACCCCGCGCCGTCGCCGCCGTACGCGCGGTGGGGCGCCGCTGGAGGCGGGCGCCGAGCAGACGGCTCCGGCCGCCGAGGCGACCGCGACGGCCGAGGGCACCGAGGGCTCGCGCGTCCTGCGCCGTCGTCGCCGTACCCGCGGCGGTTCCGCGGCCGCCACGACGGCCCCGGCCGTCTCCGCCGCCACGACGGCCGAGACCGCGCCGCTCACCGAGACCGCGCCGGCCGCCGAGACCGCGGTCTCGGCGTCGCAGGGCACGGAGCTCGACACGCCCGAGACCCCGGCGAAGCCGCGCCGCCGCCGTACCCGCAAGTCGGCGCAGGCCGCCACGGCTCCGGCCGAGGTCACGCCGGCGGCCGAGCAGACCGCTCCGCCGGCCCCCGAGGCCCCGTCGGCCCCGGAGCAGACCGAGGTCACCGAGGCTCCCGCCGCCGCGCCGCGCCGCCGTACCCGCAAGGCGATGGCCGCGCCGGAGACGACGGCCGAGGCGGCCGTCGACACGGCGGAGACCGCCGAGGCCAAGCCTCGGACGCGCCGCACCCGCAAGGCGACGACGAGCACCGAGGACGCCGCCCCGGCGACCGAGGCGACCGTCGAGACCGCGGAAGCCGCCGAGGCCGCCGAGGCCGCCGAGGTGAAGCCCAAGGCCCGCCGCACCCGCAAGACCGCGGCGAGCAAGGCCGCCGAGGCGGCCCCCGAGGCAGCCGAGGCGGCGGTGGACACCGCCGAGGGCACGGAGGCCAAGCCCAAGGCCCGCCGCACCCGCAAGACCGCGGCGAGCAAGGCCGCCGAGGCTGCCCCCGAGGCGACCGCCGAGATCCCCGCCCAGGCCACCGCCGAGCCGGGGACCGACGCCAAGCCCAAGACGGTCCGCCGCACCCGCAAGACCGCAGCCACGGCCACGGAAACGGCCACGGCGGAAGCGGTCGTCGACACGGCCGAGGGCACGGAGGCCAAGCCGAAGACGCGTCGCACCCGCAAGACCGCCGCGACCGTCACGGCGGAGCCCGAGGCGGCAGCGGAGACCGCCGAGGCCAAGCCGCGTCGTACCCGCAAGGCCGCCGCGACCGCCGAGGCGGCGGTCGACACGGCCGAGGGCTCGGAGGCCAAGCCCAAGGCCCGCCGCACCCGCAAGACCGCGGCGAGCAAGGCCGCCGAGGCGGCTCCCGAGGCGACCGCCGAGATCCCCGCCCAGGCCACCGCCGAGCCGGAGACCGACGCCAAGCCCAAGACGGTCCGCCGCACCCGCAAGACCGCGGCCACGGCCACGGCCACGGCGGACACGGTCGTCGACACGGCCGAGGGCACGGAGGCCAAGCCCAAGGCGCGCCGCACCCGCAAGACGGCGGCCGGCAACTCCGCCGAGGCGGAGACGGAGGCGACGCCGAAGGCGCGCCGCACCCGTAAGGTCGCCGCGACCGCCGCGGAGCCGGCCGACGGCTGATCCGCAGCCTGGCAAGCGCACCCCGACGGCCCGTCCCACCCCGCGTGGGCCGGGCCGTCGGCGTCGGCGCGTCTCCCGGTCCCGGCCCACCGGGGCCGCGCGGTTCCGTCAGAGCCGCACGGTTCCGTCAGAGCCGCCCGATACCCTCGGCTCGTGACCGATCGCAGCGCGCCCGAATCCGCGGCAACCCCCTCCCCCTCCCCCTTCCCCCCGCCCGCCGGTGCCCGCGCCCATCGTCTGAGCACCGCGCGCGGGGAGTTCGCCGCCGTCGACATGCCCGTGGCACCCTGTGTCGTTCAGCGGGGCGTCGCGCTGCTGGTGCCCGGATACACCGGCAGCAAGGAGGACTTCGCGCTGCTGCACGCGCCGCTCGCCGAGCGCGGGTACCGGACGGTCGCCGTGGACGGCCGGGGGCAGAACGAGTCCGGCGGCCCGGCGGACGACGAGTCGGCGTACGGCCAGAGCGAGTTGGCGCGGGACGTGCTGGCCCAGGCGGCGGCCCTCGGGGAGCCGGTGCATCTGCTCGGGCACTCGCTCGGCGGTCAGCTGTGCCGGGCGGCCGCACTGCTCGACCACACGCCGTTCCGCTCGTTCACCCTCATGTCCTCGGGTCCGGCGCAGATCTCCGTCTCCCAGGAGCAGCGGGTGAAGCTGCTGCGGGACGCGCTCGCGGTGATGACGATGGCCGAGGTCTGGGACGTCATGCAGACGGTGGGGCCGCCGGAGGAGGTCGGCGGTCCGGCGCGCGGCCCGGTGAGCCCGGAACAGCTGCGGCAGCGCTGGCTGAACACCCGGCCGGCACAACTGCTCGCCACCGGACGGCAGTTGTGCGCCGAGCCGGACCGGGTCGCCGAACTGGCCGCCCTCCCGCTGCCGTTCCACGTGCTGTCCGGTGCGCACGACGACACCTGGCCGGTGCCGCTGCTGGACGACATGGCCGTACGCCTGCACGCCCGCCGCACGGTCGTCGAGGGCGCCGAGCACTCCCCCAACGCCGACCAGCCGGCGGCGACGGCCCGGGCGCTGGCCGACTTCTGGGACTCGGTCCCCGGCGTGAGCGGCTAGTACTGCGTGCGCAGGTGCTCCCAGAACCCGTCGCGCAGGGCCCGTCGCAGGTCCGCCTGGCCGCGCAGGGAGTACTGGAGCAGGCCTTCGGCCTCGACGAGCAGGTCCTGGTCGACCGAGCCCGGCAGGTAGGGATGCCCGGGCAGCAGCTCCACCAGGGCCTCCCGTCCCCGCGCGGCGAACCACTTCGCGGCGATCTGGGCGCCGACGAAGCGGACGTCCTCGCGGGTGGGCCGCGGGGCTTGCGCGCCCTCGTAGGTGGCGGCGGTGCGCCGGGAGACGTACGGCTTGAAGAAGTCGAGGTCGAGGGTGCGCTCGCTGTCGACCTCCCACAGCAGTGGTTCCGCCTGGTTGCGGCCCTCGGGTGCCTCGATGCCCCACAGGTGCACCCGGGCGCCGTAGCCCTGGGCGGCCTCGACCGCCGAGACCAGGTCCTCGTCGCCGCCGAGCAGGGCGGCGTCGCTGATGGCGCGGTGCCGGGCGAGGGACTCCAGGTCGCTGCGGATCAGTGAATCGACGCCCTTCTGCTGGTTGTTGGCGTTCAGGTTGCCCAGGCGGACCTTGACGTCGGGGAGTTCCGCGATGGACTGCTGCTCGGCGGTGTGGATACGGCGCCGGGCGCCGTCGTACCAGTAGACGCGCAGCAGGCGGCTGTCGGCGAAGACGTTGCGGGCGCGGTCGATGAGCGCCTCGATGAGACCTTCGGCGTCGAGGTCGAAGGCGCGGCGGTCCTCGGTGCCCGCGACCAGGCGTCCGGCGGCCGCGTAGAGGTAGCCCGCGTCCACGAAGATCGCATGGGTGGAGGGCGTCTTGGCCACCTCGGCGAGCATGCGCTGCAGCAGCTCGTTCGTGCGGTCGATGCGGGCGGCCAGGGCCGCCAGGTCGTCGTTCATCGTCTCCATTGTCCTGTTGGTCACGCTGTGAACACAACCGGTCCCGTTCGGTCCCGCAACCGACGTCTTACTCGCCAGTAATTAGTCGTTCGAAAAATTTCTTTAGCGTAGGGAATGTTCGTAACACGCAACGGGTTGACTAAGACGTACGGATCGCGGGCACCGAGGCCCAGTGGTCCACTGATCAGTAGTTCTCCCCAGGAGGATGACCAGACGAAGGGGGAAGCCACCATGCGCTTCGAAATCATGCGACTCGACGACGTCGACGGTACGCCCGTGGACACGACTGTCGTGGACGCCGCCTCCGTCAACAGGATCGTTCAGCAGGCCGCCGCCATCGGGCAGCGTCTGTGGATCCGCCCGGCCGACACCACGGCCTCATAACAGGGCGGCTCCCCCACCAGAAGCTTCAGGGCCCCGCACGGCACATCGCCGCGCGGGGCCCTGCTGCGTGTACGGGTCCGCGGGTACGGCCGGGTCAGCCGCCCCGGATCACCTGGGTGACGCCGTTGATGATCTGCTGCACGGCGATGGCGGAGAGCATCATGCCGGCGAGCCGGGTCACCAGGACCACGCCGCCGTCCTTGATGACCTTGATGATCAGCAGCGAGTAGCGCATCACCAGCCACAGCACGACGTGGATGGCGAGGATCGCCGCCCACACCGACACCTGCGAGGAGACGCTGCCGGCCTTCTGCACGGCCAGGATGACCGACACGATCGCGCCGGGCCCGGCGAGCAGCGGCATGCCGAGCGGGACCAGGGCGACGTTGACGTCCTTGGTCTGCTTGGGCTCGTCGGTCTTGCCGGTGAGCAGGTCGAGCGCGATGAGCAGCAGGAGCAGGCCGCCCGCGATCATCAGCGCGGGCACGGAGACGTGCAGGTAGTCGAGGATCTGGTGGCCGAGCAGACCGAAGACGGTGATCACGCCGCCGGCCACGCAGACGGCCTGCAGCGCCATCCGCTTCTGCACCCGGGCGGGCCGGCCGCCCGTCAGCGCGATGAAGATCGGGGTGATCCCGGGGGGATCCATGATGACAAAAAGGGTCAGAAAGAGAGAGCCGAAGACAGCGACGTCGAACATGAGTGTGGTGCAAGCCTTGCGAAGAGTGAGAAAGAGAGAGGGGGCGTGAGCGGACGGCTCACGCTCCGCCGGCGCCCGGCACCGGGAACGCGCCGGTCGCGCGCCGCGTGATCTCGCCGTAGACCTCGGGGTGGGTGGTGTAGGTCCCGAGCTCGACCGTCTTACGGCTGCCGTGGTAGTCGGAGGACCCGGTGACCAGCAGGTTGAGGTCCTTCGCCAGGCCGCGCAGCCGGGCCCGCGTCTCCTCGTCGTGGTCCATGTGGTCGACCTCGATGCCGTCGAGCCCGGCGGCCGCCATCTCGGCGATCGCGGACTCCGGCACGGTCCGCCCGCGCTTGCTCGCGGCCGGGTGCGCGAAGACCGTGACGCCGCCCGCGCCCTTGACCAGCCGGATGGCCTCGAAGGGGTCGGTCTCGTGCTTCTCGACGTAGGCCCGGCCCCCGTCGGCGAGCCAGTCGGCGGTGAAGGCGTCACTCACGGTGGGGACCACGCCCAGCTCGACCAGCGCGGTCGCCACGTGCGGCCGCCCGACCGATCCCTCGCCGGCGATCCGGGCCACCTGCTCCCAGGTGACCGGCACGCCCAGCGCGTTCAGCTTGGCGACCATGCCCTGTGCCCGCGGCACCCGGTCGTCCCGCACCAGCTCGCGCTCGGCGAGCAGCGCCGGCTCCTCGGGGTCGAAGAGGTAGGCCAGCATGTGCATCGAGACGCCGTCGATACGGCAGGACAGCTCGGCGCCGGTGACCAGCGTGAGCCCCTCGGGCAGCGCGGCGATCGCCTCGGCGTACCCACGGGTGGTGTCGTGATCGGTCAGCGCGACGACGTCCAGCCCGGCCCCGGCGGCGTTGCGCACCAGCTCGGCCGGGGTGTCCGTACCGTCGGACGCGGTGGAGTGGCAGTGCAGATCGATACGCACGACGCGAACTCCAGGCGGTGACGGCACGAAAGGGGACACCCAAGGATAGCCGGGTTTTCAGGGCCGTATGTCACAGCCGCACTGCCAAGCGCCCCTTACACCGTCCGACTCGGGGGGCGCGGGGAACGGCGCGACCGGCCCGCGACGGCCCGCGGTCGCCGTCGACGAGGAACCGGCCCCCTCAATGGGCGCACCCCTGAAGCCGGCGCAGCCCTACGGCTTGAGCAAGCGCGGCGACAACGCCCCGCAAGGCACCAGCTCGACCTCCGCCCCCGCCTCCCGCACATCCGCCAGCACCAGCTCGTCGTACATCAGCAACCCCGACTGCTCCGGCCACACCACCGCCCACAGCCACAGCCCGAGTGCCTCCCCGGCGAAGGTGGCCCGGTCGGCCGGCCCGCCGGCGACATGCCACAGCGGGGTGGGCCGGCCGGCGGCCAGCACCTTGACCTCGGCGGGTTTCTCGACGTTCAGATACGGCCCCGGGTCGGGCCCCTCGAGACCGGCGTACCGCGCGCCGAGCCCCACACCCATCTCCTCGGCGACGAGGATCAGCTCGCCCATGCCGCCGAGCGGGCCGGGACCCGTGCAGGCCACCGCGGTCGCGCGGCCGCCGCTGCGGTCGTCGCCGGCGCAGGCCACTCCCGTGAACAGCCAGCCGACCGGCAGCGGCCACGGCATCCACACCGGCACCTGAGTGCGGCGCACCACGGCATTGAGGGCCTCGACACTGGGCGGGATCACAGGCTGCAACGGATACACCGTCCCGTGGACATCGCACTGCCAGGAATCGGCGAAGAGGCCGGGAGCCCTGACCCGGCCACCACACTTCGGGCAACTGGGTTCGCCCCTCATAGGGCCCCACGGTCCTACCCCGGCCGCGCCACGTCAAGGACGATCACCCGTCCGGACTCCCCCCGGTCGCCGCCCCCACCGGCCAAAACTAGATGGCACTTGCACTAATTAGCTCGCCTAACTTACTATATGCATACTGCAACCATCTCTCGTCGGGCACTCGCCGGGATTGGAGAAGACATGGACCCCTTCGACGCGGGAGCCGGCGGCATCCTGCGGCAGCCCAAGGCGGTCTGGGCGACCGCGGGCGCGTCCGTCGTCGCCTTCATGGGCATCGGACTGGTCGACCCGATCCTGCCGTCCATCGCCCAGGGGCTGCGGGCCACCCCGAGCCAGGTCTCCCTGCTGTTCACCTCGTACTTCCTGATCACCGCGATCGCCATGCTGGTCACCGGCTTCGTCTCCAGCCGCATCGGCGGCCGCAAGACGCTGCTGGCCGGTCTCGCGCTGGTCGTGGTCTTCGCCGGCCTGGCCGGCACCTCCGGCTCGGTCGGCCAACTGGTCGGCTTCCGCGCGGGCTGGGGCCTCGGCAACGCCCTCTTCGTCTCCACCGCGCTCGCGGTGATCGTCGGCGCTGCCGCCGGCGGCAGCGCGGCGGCGATCCTGCTGTACGAGTCGGCGCTCGGCCTCGGCATGGCCTGCGGCCCGCTGCTGGGCGCCCTGCTCGGTGACGCCAGCTGGCGCTACCCGTTCTTCGGGACCGCGTTCCTGATGGCGGTGGGCTTCCTGTGCATCACGGTGTTCCTGAAGGAGCAGCCGAGGCCCGCCCGCAAGACGTCGCTCCTCGACCCGCTCAAGGCGCTCGGTCACGGCGGTCTCGCCTCCGCCGCCGTCTCGGCGTTCTTCTACAACTACACGTTCTTCACGGTCCTGGCCTTCACCCCGTTCGTGCTGAACATGACGCCCTACAAGTCGGGCGCGGTCTTCTTCGCCTGGGGCGTGCTGCTGGCCGTGTTCTCGGTGATTGTGGCGCCGCGGATGCAGGCCCGGTTCGGCTCGCTGAAGGTGCTGGGCGGCTCACTGGTGCTGCTCGCGGCCGACGTGGCCGTCCTCGGCTACGGCGACCACACGACGGCGATCGTCTGCACGGTCCTGTCGGGTGCGTTCATCGGCGTGAACAACACCGTCTACACCGAACTGGCCCTCGGCGTGTCGGACGCCCCGCGCCCGGTGGCCAGCGCCGGCTACAACTTCGTGCGGTGGTTCGCGGCGGCCGCCGCGCCCTACCTCGCGCCGAAGATCGAGGAGTGGAGCGACATCCACATCCCGTTCGTGGTGGCGGCCATCACCGCGGTGCTGGGCGCGCTCGTGGTCCTCGTACGGCGCAACGCCCTCACCCACGACGCCCGGGAGCTGGAGCCGAAGCACGCCACCGAGGACGGCGTCATGGTGTTCGCCAACTGACGCCGCACCGCTCGGCGTTGGTGAGATCCGTCACTCCAGGGGCACGGACCGGCGGGACGGGTCCCGCAGGTCCGTTCCCTGGGCCAGCCACTTCTCCTGGAGGGCCTGGGCGCCGTGCACGCGCTTCCAGGCGGCCTCGTTCGGAGTCATCGGCAGCAGCGGCAGAAAGCGGACCGGGTCCATCGGCTCGTCCAGCTCCAGGTCCTCCACCAGCCCGCCGGGTTCGGCGACGAGGACGGAGGTGAAGGGGGCGCCCGGCCACAGCGGCTCGCCCACGTCGAGGGACGCGCCCGGCGTCACGACCAACCCCTCGACCTGCGGGGACGCGGCCAGTACGGCGAGCGGGCGGAGCACCTTGTCGGTCTCGGCGTCCGCGGCGCGCACCGACAGCACCAGCTCGGCCCGGGGGCCCTTGACGGGGTCGGCGAGCATCGCGGTGGGGTCGGTCATGGGCTGCGCGGACATGCCGAGGGTGGCGTAGCGCACGATGTCCCCCTCGTGGAAGCGCAGCACCTCGATCCGTTCCGTGCCGAGGAAGGTGACCGCCGCGCGCGCGTCCGGCTCGCCCAGCGCGGTGCGCAGGCGGGCCTCGACCAGAGGAAGAACATCTGCCATGCCGCGAGCATAGAACTCGTCAGTAGCGGGCAAAGCGGCGCCTTGACACACCGGTCGGCTGATACTCTTGGCCGGTCGGGCAGCACGCAGAAGCGCGCCTATCGAGCCCGACGCCGAAGGAACTCCCTTACGAGGGACCGACCGGAGGAGGTGGGGCTGTCATGGATCGAAGTCGACCGTGCAGTACCACTCGCTCTTCCGGCCGCTGATGCGGTTTCCCTGAATTCGGCCTGCTGCCGCCTTTCGCGCTCACGCCTTCACTCGGAAGAGCACTTCGTTTCGTTTTGCCTGATCTGTCTGATCTGAATCAGCAGCGAAGCTCGCCACCGCGACGGTGCGGTGCTCCCCGCTTTGTGGATGTGCCAAACATGCGCACCCAGGACGTCCTCATTCCGGGTAGTTCCACCCGCTGCGGGTGACGGGGTCTTCGCTGCCCGATGCGAAGGAGCCCGCCCATGTCGATGATCCGCGACCTGCGCGCAGTGGTCCGCCCCTCCCGTGTCTCCCTGCGCAAGGAACTGCCCAGGACCGGCGGCTACGACACCTCCCCCCGCCCCGCCCGCCCGTCGGCCGTCGTCGACTGCGCCGTGTACCGCGACGGCGCCCGGCTGCCCAGCGGCCACCCGATCACCCCGCAGGAGGCCATGCGCCAGGTGCGGCGCGACGGCGGCTTCGCGTGGATCGGGCTGCACGAGCCGACCGAGGACGAATTCGCCGGTATCGCCTCGGAGTTCGGGCTGCACCCGCTGGCCGTGGAGGACGCGGTCCAGGCCCACCAGCGGCCCAAGCTGGAGCGGTACGACGACTCGCTGTTCACCGTCTTCAAGACGGTCCACTACGTCGAGCACGCCGAACTCACCGCCAACAGCGAGGTCGTCGAGACCGGCGAGGTGATGTGCTTCACCGGGCGGGACTTCGTCATCACGGTCCGGCACGGCGGCCAGGGCAGCCTGCGCGCGCTGCGCCACCGCCTCCAGGACGACCCCGAACTCCTCGGCAAGGGCCCCTCGGCGGTGCTGCACGCCATCGCCGACCATGTGGTGGACGGTTACATCGCGGTCGCCGACGCGCTCCAGGACGACATCGACGCCGTCGAGACGGACGTCTTCTCGCCCGGCCGCAAGGGCACCCCGCGCGGCACGGACGCCGGCCGGATCTACCAACTCAAGCGGGAGATCCTGGAGTTCAAGCGGGCGGTGTCGCCGCTGCTGCGCCCCATGCAGCTGCTGAGCGAGCGGCCGATGCGGCTGGTCGACCCCGACATCCAGAAGTACTTCCGGGACGTCGCCGACCACCTCGCCCGCGTCCAGGAGCAGGTGGTCGGCTTCGACGAGCTGCTGAACTCCATCCTGCAGGCCAACCTCGCGCAGGCGTCGGTGGCGCAGAACGAGGACATGCGGAAGATCACCTCATGGGCCGCGATCATCGCCGTACCGACGATGGTGTGCGGGGTGTACGGGATGAACTTCCAGTACATGCCGGAGCTGCACTGGCGCTACGGCTACCCGGTGATCATGGCGATCACCGGCGTGATCTGTCTGGGCATCCACCGCACGCTCAAGCGCAACGGCTGGCTGTGACGGGCGCGGCGAAGGCGCTGGTTAGGCTGGGCGCATGACAAGCGAGCTGCTCGACCAGGCCCTCGTCGAGGAGGCCACGAAGAAGTCCGGCCTCATCTGGGTCAAGGCCGCCGGCGCCCCGGCCGCGCGTGCGGTGTGGCATGTGTGGCACGAGGGGGCGGTGTGTCTGGTCGGCGACGGCCCCGGGGAGCAGCCGCTGACCGGGCTCGCCGAGGGCGGCACCGCCGAGGTGACCGTCCGCAGCAAGGACAAGGGCGGCCGGCTGGTGAGCTTCCTCGCGCAGGTCGACGAGCCGGCGCCCGGGACGGAGGCCTGGGAGGCGGCCGTCGCCGAGCTGAAGGGCAAGCGGCTCAACGCCCCGGACGGTGAGGCGATGACGCAGCGGTGGGCGCGCGAGTGCCGGGTGCTCCGCCTCGAGCCTTCCGGTGCTGTGCTGCCGCTGCCGGACGGGTCGCTGGCCGCCGCGCCGGTCGGGTCGCCGGTGACCACGCGGGAGGCGGTCCCGGCGGGGTTGCCGCGGTTGCTCTTCAGGAAGCGGAAGCGGTAGCGCTCCTGCGGCGGTGCCGGGCTCCGCCGTCCGCGGTGCCGGGTTCTGCCGTCTTCCGGGTGCGGGCTCGTTGTGGCTGGTCGCGCCGTCCCCGCGCCCCTTCGGGGGCGCTTCCACGGGCCGGCGTCCGAGGCTACGACGTCGGCAGTTGTCTGCCGTAGTCGACCGTGTCGTCCTTCCCCGGCTCCGCCAGGGGGAAGTCCTTGCCCCACTCCGAGAAGACCAGGGTGCCCGCGCCGCCCGCGCGGACCAGGCGCAGGGGGTACGGCTTGCCCTCCAGGGAGACGTCGAGGGTGCCGCCGGAGCCCTTGTCGCCCGTGATGCGGATGGTGCGCACGCCGGACTGTTCGTGATGGCCGTCCGTGGCGAGCGCGCCGTGCAGGGTCAGGACACTGTCGAGGAGGACGTCCTTGTCCGTGAAGCCGCTGAACCGCTGGTACGCGGGGTCGCGCTGCGGCACCTTCACGTACTTGCCGCCGAGCTTGTCCGCGGCCGCGGTGTCCGCCACCTTCGGCCCGCCCTTGGAGTCCTCGTGGTCCCAGAAGTCCGAGCCCGCCTTCAGGAACAGCTGCTTGTCCACGCGCAGCAGCTGGAAGGTGCCCGCCTCCGAGGTGACCGAACCGGTGCCGCCGTCGCCCTTGAGGCGCATGTCCAGCTTGTACGTGTGGCCGCCGGCCACCACGTTCCCCGCGAGGTGGACGGCGGCGACGGAGTCCGCGGCCTGCTGGGTACGGCTCTGGATCTGCGCGGCCGGCAGCTTGCCGACGCCGTTGGTGTTCGCGTCCGGATCGTCGGAGCACGCCGCGAGCCCTGTCACCGCCAGCACGGCGAGCGCGCCGGCGAGCGCGTTCCGGCGGGTGAGGCCCAGGGCAGTCGCAGTCACGGAAGCAGGCGCCTTTCCGTCGGGGTCCACAGCGGCGTACGGCAGCGTACCGGGGCTCGGTCCGCCGGGCGGAGCCAGTCCGTCCGGACCGCCCGCCGGGACGTACCCGAAGGGGACGGGCTAGCCTGAAGCCCGATTGAGCGGGCAATTGGGGAAAGACTCACCGAAATCAGCACGAACTCATGTGACCGTCACGCACCCGTGTGACATCGTCACGTACCCATGTAAAGGAGGCTCCGGTCATGGCAGGGGGCGCCCCCCGGATCTTCGTCTCGCACCTCGCCGCCGTCGCCGTGTTCGATCCGACCGGCGACCAGGTGGGGCGCGTGCGCGATCTGGTCGTCATGCTGCGCGTGGGACGCCGGCCGCCGCGGCTGCTCGGCCTGGTCGTCGAGCTGGCGACGCGGCGCCGTATCTTCCTGCCCATGACCCGGGTGACCAGCATCGAGTCCGGCCAGGTCATCACCACCGGCGTGCTCAACGTGCGCCGCTTCGAACAGCGGCCCACCGAGCGGCTCGTCTTCGGCGAGCTGCTGGACAAGCGCGTCACCCTCGTCGAGACCGGCGAGGAGGTCACCGTGCTCGACCTGTCGGTGCAGCAGCTGCCGGCCCGCCGGGACTGGGAGATCGACCGCGTCTTCGTGCGCAAGGGCAAGAAGTCCGGCGCCTTCCGCCGGGCCAAGGGCGAGGCACTGACCGTCGAGTGGTCCCAGGTCACCGGCTTCTCCCTGGAGGAGCACGGGCAGGGCGCCGAGAGTCTGCTCGCCACCTTCGAGCAGCTGCGCCCCGCCGACCTCGCCAACGTGCTGCACCACCTCTCCCCCAAGCGCCGCTCCGAGGTCGCCGCCGCCCTCGACGACGACCGGCTCGCCGACGTGCTGGAGGAGCTGCCGGAGGACGACCAGATCGAGATCCTCGGCAAGCTCGCCGAGGAACGCGCCGCCGACGTCCTGGAGGCCATGGACCCGGACGACGCCGCCGACCTGCTCTCCGAACTGCCGGAGGCCGACACCGAGCGCCTGCTGAGCCTGATGCAGCCCGCCGACGCGGCCGAGATGCGGCGCCTGATGTCGTACGAGGAGCACACCGCCGGCGGTCTGATGACCACCGAGCCGATCGTGCTGCGCCCCGACGCCACCGTCGCCGACGCCCTCGCCCGGGTCCGCAACCCCGACCTGTCCCCGGCGCTCGCCGCGCAGGTGTACGTGTGCCGGCCGCCCGACGAGACGCCGACCGGCAAGTACCTGGGCACCGTCCACTTCCAGCGCCTCCTGCGCGACCCCCCGTACACCCTGGTCAGCTCACTGCTCGACCAGGATCTGCAACCCCTGGCGCCGGATGCTGCGCTGCCCGTCGTCGCCGGGTTCTTCGCCACGTACGACATGGTCGCGGCGCCCGTCGTCGACGAGTCGGGGTCGCTGCTGGGCGTGGTGACCGTGGACGACGTACTGGACCACATGCTGCCCGAGGACTGGCGCGAGACCGAGTTCCACCTGGGAGAGGGGGCGAACGCACATGGCACCTGACCGCGACACCACCCGCGACCGCATGCCCGCCGGGGCGACCGCGACCAGCCGCCCGCGCGCCCGGCTCGACCAGCCGCGACCGCCGCGGCGGCGGCTGCTGCCCGAGTACGACCCGGAGGCCTTCGGCCGGCTGTCGGAGCGGATCGCCCGGTTCCTGGGGACGGGACGGTTCATCGTCTGGATGACCGTCGTCATCATCCTGTGGGTGGTGTGGAACGTGGCCGCCCCGGTCCACCTGCGCTTCGACCGCTACCCGTTCATCTTCCTGACGCTGATGCTGTCGCTGCAGGCCTCCTACGCCGCCCCGCTGATCCTGCTCGCACAGAACCGGCAGGACGACCGCGACCGGGTCAACCTCGAACAGGACCGCAAGCAGAACGAGCGGTCCATCGCCGACACCGAGTACCTGACACGGGAGGTCGCGGCGCTGCGGATGGGCCTCGGCGAGGTCGCGACCCGGGACTGGATCCGCTCCGAGCTGCAGGACCTGGTCAAGGAGCTGGAGCAGCTGCAGAACGGCCACGGCTCGGAGCCGGTGGTATTCCCGGCGGATCGGTCGCCCGGACGTGACGTAGACGACCGCTGACGGGCATCCCGGGCGGTGGCTACCGGGCCGTACCATCGTCCTATGGTTACGGAAGACGCGGTGCGCGAAGCGCTGGCGACGGTGAACGACCCCGAGATCAACCGGCCCATCACCGAGCTCGGGATGGTCAAATCGGTGGAGATCGGCGCCGACGGCGCGGTCGCGGTCACCGTGTACCTGACGGTGTCCGGCTGTCCGATGCGCGACACCATCACCCAGCGCGTCACGGACGCGGTCTCCGGCGTCGAGGGCGTCACGGGCGTCGGCGTCACGCTCGACGTGATGAGCGACGAGCAGCGCAAGGAGCTGGCGTCGGCCCTGCGCGGCGGCCAGACCGAGCGCGAGGTGCCCTTCGCCAAGCCCGGCAGCCTCACCCGCGTCTACGCGGTCGCCTCCGGCAAGGGCGGCGTCGGCAAGTCCTCGGTGACGGTGAACCTGGCGGCGGCGATGGCGGCCGACGGTCTGAAGGTCGGCGTCGTCGACGCCGACATCTACGGCCACAGCGTGCCCCGCATGCTGGGCGCGGACGGCCGTCCCACCCAGGTCGAGAACATGATCATGCCGCCGTCGGCGAACGGCGTGAAGGTCATCTCCATCGGCATGTTCACCCCGGGCAACGCCCCCGTCGTGTGGCGCGGCCCGATGCTGCACCGCGCGCTCCAGCAGTTCCTGGCGGACGTCTACTGGGGCGACCTGGACGTCCTCCTGCTGGACCTCCCGCCCGGCACCGGTGACATCGCGATCTCCGTGGCGCAGCTGGTGCCGAACGCCGAGATCCTCGTCGTCACGACCCCGCAGCAGGCCGCGGCGGAGGTCGCCGAGCGCGCCGGTTCCATCGCGGTGCAGACCCACCAGAAGATCGTCGGCGTGGTCGAGAACATGTCCGGCCTGCCCTGCCCGCACTGCGGCGAGATGGTCGACGTCTTCGGCACGGGCGGCGGCCAGACGGTCGCCGACGGCCTGACCCGTACGACGGGCACGACGGTGCCGGTGCTCGGCTCCATCCCGATCGACGTGCGCCTGCGCGAGGGCGGCGACGAGGGCAAGCCGGTCGTGCTGTCCGACCCGGACTCCCCGGCCGGCTCGGCCCTGCGCGCCATCGCGGGCAAGCTGGGCGGTCGCCAGCGCGGCCTGTCGGGTCTGTCGCTGGGCATCACGCCGCGCAACAAGTTCTGACGTTCGCCCGGGCGGCGGCGGCCGCTACCGGCTGTCGTCGCCCACGAGTGTCTCCTGGGCGTTCGGCACGACCTGGGTGAGCCGCACGACGCCCCAGACGATGCAGCCGATGCCCAGCGCCTCGGGCAGCAGCCACCATCCGGTGCGGATGTGCTCGCCGAACAGCGTGACGCCGAGCACCAGACTGACCGTGGCGTCCCCGATGGTCAGCGCGGGCTGGGACGCCGCCAGCGAACCGGCCTGCAGCGAGTTCTCCAGAAGCAGCAGCGACGCGCTTCCGACCAGCGCGAAGCCGTACGTCTGCCAGGTGCTCAGGAAGACCGGCAGGCCGCCCTCGGAGAAGCTGTCGCTCGACGTCTTCAGCAGGGCCGCCGTGAGGGCGTTGCCGGTGGCGGCCGCCGCCGCGAGCGCCGCGGCGCGGAACAGGGGCGGGCGGCCCGGGCGGGCGACGACCACGACGGTTCCCATCAGCCCGAGACACACGACGAGCACGGGCACCCAGCGTGTCATCGGCGCCTCGTTGCCGCCGCCGGAGGGCGCGGCGGAGGCCAGGATCAAGGCCAGCCCGACGACCACCGCGGCCACCGCCCACCAGCCCGCGGCCGGCATCCTGCGGCCCATCAGCCGGGCGGCGATCAGCAGGGCGAACGGCAGTTCCAGGATGAACAGGGGCTGCACCAGCGCCATCGGCCCGTTCAGCAGGGCGAGCGCCTGACAGGTGGCGGACGCCAGCACGCCGCCGATGCCGATCAGCCAGACGGGATGCCGCGCCAGGGCGAGCAGCAGCCGCAGTCCGCCACCGCTCGGCACGGACGAGGCCGCCTTGCGCTGGAACGCCGTCCCCACGGCATTGCACGCCGCTCCCATCACAGCGAAGGAGGCGGCCACCAGGATCACCCCTCCACCATGCCCGACCCCGGCCCCCACGTCCTGCGGGAACCCGCACGCGAGGCGGCCTCCTGCGCTGAGGGGCCGCGGTGCCGAGGGCGACGGGACGGGCGCGGGGTGGGCGGCCGCCGACAGCGGCGTGGCGGGCGCCGGGCCCTCGGCGACGGGACGGGCGCGGGGCCGACGGTGGCGGGGCGGGCGCGGGGCCGACGGTGGCGGGGCGGGCGCCGGGCCCTCGGCGGCGGCACGGGCGCGGGGCCGACGGTGGAGTGGCGGGCGTGGCGCCGGTCCCCGCCGGGGGCGGCTGTTCCGAGCCCCTCGGCCGCCGCTCGTCCCGGTACGCCGCACAATCGGCGGACGACCACCGGCGCACCGGCGACAGCGCGCCGCCACCCGCCGCGGAAAGCGGCGGGCGGTGCGACCCGCCGAAGGCGCCAGGACGGGCGCGGGGCCGGTCCCCGCCGGGGCCGGCTGACCCGAGTCCCGCGGCCGTCCGTCGACCCCGTGCGCCGCACCGCTGGCGGGCGCCACCGGCGGACCGGCGACAGCGCGGCCGCCACCGGCCACAGGGAGCGGCGGGCGGTGCGGGCCGCCGTAGCGCCGTCGGCGGGACCGACGGGTACGGCCTTCGCGCGCCGTCGGCCGGGCGGAGGGCGGAGGGGCCACGCGGGCCTGTGCGCCGAAGGCCGGCGCGGGACGCACGGCCCGGGTGTGCCGTCGGCCGGGGCGTGAGGTGGGGCCGTCCGCGCAGCCGTGCGGTGAGACTTCCGCAAGCCCCCGGAGGGTCAGGTCAGACTCCCGCAAGCCGCCGGAGGGTCACGCGTAGGAGGCGATGTCCTTGATCATGGCGAAGCCGAGTCCGTACGCGCTCATGCCGCGGCCGTACGCGCCCACGTGCACGCCCTGCTGGGTGGTGCCGGCGAGGACCCAGCCGAACTCGGACTCCCGGTAGTGGAACGGTGTCGGCACGCCGTCCACCGGCAGGGACAGCGTGGACCAGTCCTCGCCGTCGAGGTCGTCGGCCAGCACCCAGGCCGTCTCCGTCTGCTGCTCCAGCCAGTCGTCACGCAGGGTGTGGTCCATCTGCCCGGGCCAGGTGAACGACAGCAGCCCGACCCCGGCGAGCCACGCCGCCGAGGAGACGGACGTCGCCTCCAGCAGCCCCGTGCCGTCGGCGCTGCGCCGTGAGGGGTGCGCGGCGACGGTGACCACCACGGCGAACTTCTCGCGCGGCTCACCGGCCGCGCCGGTCTCGCCCCGTACGGAGGGCTCGTCACCGTGCCCGATCGAACCGTGCTCCACGGCCCCGTCGGCCGCCGTCCCGACCTGCATCAGCCAGCGCGGCCCGGTGAACGCCTCGTCGAGGCCGTACCACGGGAAGGGCGCGCGCAGGTAGCCGTCGACCGTGCGCCGTGCGGTGGGGACCTGCTGTCCGCCCTCCGCGGCCGGCGTCTGCGCGACTGCCCGACTCGTCGTCTCCATGCCCGGACGCCTCCTCGCTCTCGTCGGACCGAACGGCCCGCCCCCCTTCGGGCGTACTCGTCCGATCCGCACAACAACTCGGCAGCATATCCATCTCGCCGCGGGCAGCCCGGAATCCGCCCGGCGCGTGGGTCGCGCGGGCGGCGCTTTCAGGTCGCGTCGGCGTCGAACGGCGGGCGGTCGTCCTTGCCGCCGTCCTCGGGCTTCTTCGTCATGTCGATGCGGCCGGAGGCGGTGGCGGCCGGGGAGCCGTTGGCGGCGGCGATCTCGGAGTCGCGGCTGTGCACCGCGTCCGTGACCTCGGCCATCTCCTTCTTCAGGTCGAAGCCGTTGCGGATCTCCTTCAGCCCCAGGTCCTCGTTCTCCATCTGCTTGCGGATGAACGTCTTGGGGTTGAGGTCCTCGAACTCGAAGTCCTTGAACTCCGGGCCCAGCTCCTGCCGGATGTCCTGCTTGGCGCTCTCCGAGAACTCACGGATCTTCCGGATCGTCCGCATGACGTCCTGGATGACCTTGGGGAGCTTGTCCGGACCGAAGACGAGCACAGCGAGCACGATGATGGTCACCAGCTCGAGTGGTCCTATGTCATTGAACACCTGTAGCTCCTCGCGATGTCCTCGGCCGGGTCCACGGTACCTGTCCGACCTGTCCGACCGGTACCGTCCCGGGGTGAGGTTTACATCAGTCGCCCGGCCGGGCCTCAGTCACCGCCGGCCGAGCCCAGGACCAGCGAAACCTTCTCTTCATGTCCCCTTCGCTCGACCGTCAGCTCGAGACGGTCGCCGGGGCGGTGCGCGCGGGTCTTGACGATCAGCTCCTCGCCGGAGTGGACGATCTGCCCGTCGACCGCGGTGATCACGTCGCCGGGCCTGATCCCGGCCTTGGCGCCGGGACCGCCCGGGGTGACCGAGGGCCCGCCGCCGTCGCCCTGCGCCCCGACCCGGGCACCGTCGCCGGTGTAGTCCATGTCGAGGGTGATGCCGATGACCGGGTGCGTGGCGTGGCCGGTGTTGATCAGTTCCTCGGCGACGCGCCGTCCCTGGTTGATCGGGATGGCGAAGCCGAGGCCGATGGATCCGGCCTGTCCGCCGCCCTCGGCGTCGCCGGCGCTGTCCGCGGAACGGATGGCGGAGTTGATGCCGACGACCCGGCCGCGGGAGTCCAGGAGCGGACCGCCGGAGTTGCCCGGGTTGATCGGCGCGTCGGTCTGCAGCGCGTCGACGTACGACACGTCGCTCCCGTCGCCCTTCTCCCCTCCGGCGGTGATCGGCCGCTCCTTGGCGCTGATGATCCCGGAGGTCACGGTGCCCGCCAGGTCGAAGGGCGCGCCGATGGCGACGACGGGGTCGCCGACGCGCACGTTGTCGGAGTTGCCGAGAGGCATGGGCTTCAGCCCGTTAACGCCGCTGACCTGCACAACGGCGAGGTCGTAGCCGCTGTCCCGGCCGACCACCTTGGCCTTGGCGGTCTGTCCGCCGTTGAACACGACGGTTATCTCACCGCCGGTGCCGGCCGGCTGCACGACGTGGTTGTTGGTGAGGATGTGCCCTCGGGTGTCCAGCACGAAGCCGGTGCCGGTGCCCTGCTCCTCGCTGCCGGTGACGTGCAGGGTGACCACGCTCGGCAGCGCGCGGGCGGCGATCCCGGCGACGCTGTCCGGGGCGCGGCCGGCGGGCTCCTCCCCGGCCTGCGGCAGCTCGACGGTCGTCCCGACGCCTCCGTTGCGCTCCAGGTACGCGCCGACGAGCCCACCGACGCCGCCGGAGACCGTCGCGACAGCGAGCACGAAGGCCACGGCCGCCCGGCGCCGCTTACGACGCCGCTGCTGCTCGGTGTCGACCGCGGCACCGGTCTGTTGCAGGGGCGCGTGCACGCCGGGCGCGGCCTGCGGGGACGCACCGGCCGCGGCCCACGGGTCGTAACGGTGCCACGGGTCGGCCGGGGGCGCGGCGTCGTGGGGGGCGGGGGCGCCGGGGGCCACGCCCTCGGAGACGGGGGCGCCCTCGGGCCCGGCGGGGACGGGAGCCGGCCCCGGCGTGGACGCCGGAGCCACCGGGGACGCCGGGGCGTTCGGAACGACACCGTGCGGCGGCACGGTGGGGGGCGCTGCCGGGGCCGGCGGCGGTGCCATGGGATGCGGCGCCGTGGGGTGCGGTGCGGGGGCCTGGGGCGCTGACGTGGGATGCGCCGCCGTGGGGTGCGGTGCCGGTGCGGTCGACGTGCCGTGTGCGGGGGTCGCCGCCGGTGCCGCCGGGTGCTGGACCGGCGGTGCCGGTGCCCACGGGCCGGGTTCGCCGTAGGGCGGGGTGCTGTAGGGGTCGGGGTCGTGCAGGGGCGTGGGCCGCCCGGCCGGGGCGGCGGCCTCCGGCACCGCGCCGGAGCCCGCGGCGACCGGCTCGCTCAGCTCGTAGTCCCCGTCGGCGGACGCCGGACGCCGGCCGTCGGCCGGTCCCTCGTCGCCGCCGGTCCGCTCGGCGTGCGGCCGGGCCAGGGCGAAGTCGGTGCCGGGATCCTGGGACCCGTCGTCCTGCGCGCCTGCGGTCATGGCCGCTTCGGGCCGGGTGTTCCGTTCGTCGGACGGACCCTGCCCGGACGGACCCTGCGTGGGCTTCCCCTCGTTCATGCTCTCCCCACGGGTGGCCGCGGCCCGGCTCGTCGGCGGCGGCCGCGGATGGTCGAACCCCGCGCCCGACGGCATGCCGAGGGCGCGGCTGGTCTGGATTCAACCAGGTTCGCGGGCCTGCCGCGCAGAGACCGTCAGGGGGAGGACGTGGCGGAAGGCGACGGGGAGGGGGATGCCGGGCCGCCGGTGGCCGACAGGGACAGCACGCCCGGAGTCGTCACCGCCGGCGCCGGGGACGGCGTGGTCAGCGCTATGGGCGCCGTGACGCTGAGCGGGCGTATCAGCGGTGACATGGCGGCCGCACCGGCCATGACGGGCGTGGTCAGCGTGCGCGCCACGTCCTGGAGGGTGGCGGGAGTGGACAGGCCGGGCAGCAGGGGCGCGGACAGCGTCGTGGGCGCCACCGGGGTGCCCGCGAACGTGCTCTGGCCGCTCTGCGCCAGCAGCGGTGTCGCGCCCCGGCGGCGCTGGGACTCCGGGGCCGTCGCCGCGCCCGTGGTCGGGGCGCCCGCCGGAGTGACGTTGCTGCCGGAACCGGCCCGGGTGTCCGTGGCGGCCGGGCTGCCGGTGGTGACGCCGCCCAGGGCGATCGCGGCCAGCGACACGGCCCCGGCCGCGACGAACGCGAACCGCAGCCCCCGGGAGGGAGCGGCCTCCCCACGGCTGACGGGGTGGATACGGAAACCCTGCTCGGTGGGCACCGGCACCGCGGCGGCGTGCCCGTGTCCCGGCCCACGGCCCGGCGCGTAGTCGAAGTCGAACGGCGCGCCGCCGCCCCGCTTCACGCCGAAAACCCCGGGCGTCGCGGAGCGGCCCGGGAAGCCCCCGGTGAATCCGCCGAGTCCTCCCCCGCCGAACGGCGATACGCCGCCGTCGAGGTCGTCTCCCCCGGGCAGCCCCTGGAGACGGGCCAGGAAGCTCTCGGACGGGGGCGGCGGCGCCACCTCCGCGAAGACGTTCTTCAGACGGCGCTGCGCGTCGACCTCCGCCTTGCATTTCGGGCAGGTCGCCACGTGTGCCAGGACGCGCTCACGCGTCTCGTGACCGAGTTCGCCGTCCACCAGGGCGGAGAGTCGGTCTCCCAGGTGCTGCTCTGCCGGATTGGGACGTGATCCACTCACGCGGTCGCGCCCCCTCCCCCCAGCACGGGCACGCGGGGCATCAGGGAGCGGCGCTCCCGGGCCTCGGGCGAGCGGTGGGCGAGGGCCTTGCGCAGCTGGGAGCGGCCGCGGTGGATGCGCGAGCGGACCGTGCCGAGCTTGACGCCCAGGGTCGCGGCGATCTCCTCGTAGCTCAGTCCCTCGATGTCGCACAGGACGACCGCGGCGCGGAACTCCGGCGCGAGCGTGTCCAGGGCCTGCTGGATGTCGGCGTCGAAGTGGGCGTCGTGGAAGACCTGCTGCGGGGTGGGCTCCTTGCTGGCCAGCCGCTCGGCCGCGTCCTCGCCGAGGGCGTCGAAGCGGATGCGCTGCTTGCGGCGCACCATGTCCAGGAAGAGGTTGGTGGTGATGCGGTGGAGCCAGCCCTCGAAGGTGCCCGGCGAGTACGTCGACAGGGAGCGGAAGACGCGGACGAAGACCTCCTGGGTGAGGTCCTCGGCGTCGTGCTGGTTGCCCGTGAGACGGTAGGCGAGGCGGTAGACCCGCCCGCTGTGCGTGCTGACGATCTCCTCCCAGGTGGGCGGAGTCCACGCCTGGCCGTCCGCGTCGGTGGAGAAGGTCGCGGTCTGGGCCGGGCCTGCGGCGAACGCCGCGGCGTGGCTGGTGTCAGCGGTGTCGGTCACGGATTTCGGCCTGCCCGCCGATCCGAGGAAGCGCCGCAGCACTCCTCCCCGGTCCTCAGGCGCGGCCGCACCTCCCCTGTCGGCTCTGGTGGTGTCCAGTGGAGCCCCTACCATAGCCACCTCGCCCGTTAGGACCGGATAAGCGGTTTTACGAGAATTTGATCTGTGCTGATACGGCTCATACGGCTGCGTCAGCACTTGCTCGGCGCCCCGCGCCCCATCGTGATCCAACTGTGTCCCCCCGGTGCGTCTCCCACCCTGCTAAACGCCCGGTCCCATCTGCGGGTTCCCGGCCCCAACGGATACAGTCACCGCCGAGGCAACCATGGGGACAGGAGAGGGTCATTACCGGCAACCGGCAGACGGACTGGGCGTTCGCCGACGCCTTTGTCGCCGAGGACGACGCGCTGCTGTGGGCCCGCGACCGGGCCCGCGAGGCGGGGCTGCGTTCGGTGTCGCCCGGCACGGGCGCGGCGCTGCGGTTGCTGGCCGCCACCGTGGACGCCAAGGCGGTCGCGGAGATCGGCACCGGTTGCGGCGTCTCCGGGATCCATCTGCTGCACGGCATGCGTCCCGACGGCGTGCTGACCACCGTCGACCCCGAGCCGGAGCACCAGCAGTTCGCGCGGCAGGCCTTCCGCGCCGCCGGGTTCGCCAGCAACCGGGCGCGCTTCATCCCCGGCCCGGCCCTCGACGTCCTGCCGCGCCTCGCGGACGCCGGTTACGACCTCGTCTTCTGTGACGGCGACCGGCTGGAGTTCCTCGACTACCTCGCTGAATCGTTGCGCCTGCTGCGCCCGGGCGGCCTGGTGGTGTTCGAGGGCGTCTTCGCGGCCGGGCGCACGGTGGACTCCGGTCCGCAGCCGACCGAGGTCATACGCATCCGGGAGCTGCTGCGCGCGGTGCGCGAGAGCCAGGATCTGGTGCCGTCGCTGCTGCCGGTCGGGGACGGCCTGCTCTGCGCGGTCAAGCGCTGATCCGCTGCCCCGCAACCTGCGAACGCATAGGCCCTCACCTGCGCAAACGGCCGCCCCGGCACCCACCTGGGGCGCCGGGGCGGCCGAAAGGATATGGTCGCTTGCGCGTCAGCCGACGACCTTCTTGAGGGCGTCGCCGAGGGCGTCGGCCTCGTCCGGGGTCAGCTCGACGACGAGCCGACCGCCGCCTTCGAGCGGAACGCGCATGACGATGCCCCGCCCCTCCTTGGTCACCTCGAGCGGGCCGTCGCCCGTCCGCGGCTTCATGGCCGCCATGCTCGTTCCCCTTCCTGAAACCAGCTCATCGTCAAGGCCGACGGCCCATGAAGGGCACGCGCGGGCCCACCGCCCGGAAGGGCCCAGGACACGCGTCACCGGCATCGAACACATTGCTTCCAAGCCATTATCCCGCATCTCAGGACCCGATGACCAACATCAGTCCGCATCGCTTGGGCAACGCGCGCGAGCAAAACCACTCAATTCGGCGATGTGCCTGCGATACTGCTCGACCGCACGGACGGCATCCGAGTGCGCCGTGCGCGGAATTGTTTGACGCACCTCACATGTCCGGCCCGGTTCGCCACCGGTGATCTCCGCCATGCTGTCCTTCGTACACCGGCGTACCGAGCGGTACGCCGTGCCTCGACACCGGAGGGATGCGCCATGGCCGACACCGTGCTCTACGAGGTGAGCGACGGGCTCGCGACGATCACGCTGAACCGCCCGGAGGCGATGAACGCGCTGAACATCGCGACCAAGGTCGCCCTCCGGGAGGCGGCCGAGTCCGCGGCGGGCGACAGCGCCGTACGGGCGATCCTGCTCACCGCGGCCGGGGACCGGGCGTTCTGCGTGGGCCAGGACCTCAAGGAGCACATCGGGCTGCTGGCCGCCGACCGGGAGTCCGGCGCGGGGCAGACGATGAGCACGGTGAAGGAGCACTACAACCCCATCGTGCGGGCCCTGGCCGGCGCCCCGAAGCCGGTGGTGGCCGCGGTGAACGGCGTCGCGGCCGGCGCGGGCTTCGGCTTCGCGCTCACCGCGGACTACCGGATCGTCGCGGAGACGGCCGCGTTCAACACGTCCTTCGCGGGCGTCGCGCTCACCGCAGACTCCGGCGTCTCCTGGACCCTGCCGCGCGTGGTCGGGCCCGGCCGCGCCGCCGACCTGCTGCTCTTCCCGCGCACGCTCTCCGCCCAGGAGGCGTACGAGCTGGGCATCGCCAACCGGCTGGTGCCGGCGGCCGAGCTGCGCACGGAGGCGGAGAAGCTGGCGCGGCGGCTGGCCGAGGGGCCGACCGTGGCGTACGCGGCGCTGAAGGAGTCGGTGGCGTACGGCCTGACGCACTCCCTGGCCGAGACGCTGGAGAAGGAGGACGAGCTGCAGACCCGTGCGGGGCAGTCGGAGGACCACGCGATCGCGGTGCAGGCGTTCGTCAACAAGGAGAAGCCGAAGTACCTGGGCCGGTAGGGAGCGTCTCGCCGGTCGGGCGGGGCCCGCGACGCCTGGCGCCGCTCCCCTTCGGCCTGACCGGCGAGCACCTGCGAGGACTCACCGGCGGCGGGCTACGCAGTCGGCCAGGTGATCGTCGACCAGCCCGCACGCCTGCATCAGGGCGTACGCCGTGGTCGGGCCGACGAAGCGCAGGCCGCGCTTCTTCAGCGCCTTGGACAGGGCCGTGGACTCGGGGGTGATCGCGGGCACGTCGGCCAGGGTTCTGGGGGCCGGCCGGGCGCCCGCGTCCGGGGCGTGGGACCAGATGAGGTCGTCCAGCTCGCCGGGCTGCCACTCGGCGAGCACGCGCGCGTTGGCGAGCGTGGCGTCGATCTTGGCGCGGTTGCGGATGATGCCGGCGTCGGCGAGCAGCCGTTCGCGGTCGCCGTCGTCGAAGGCGGCGACCTTGGCGATCTCGAAGCCGGCGAAGGCGGCGCGGAAACCGGGGCGGCGGCGCAGGATGGTGATCCAGGACAGGCCGGACTGGAAGGCCTCCAGGGCGAGGCGTTCGAAGAGGGCGTCGTCGCCGTGGACCGGGCGGCCCCACTCCTCGTCGTGGTAGGGCACGTAATCCGGGGCGGACAGGGCCCACGGGCAGCGCAGGGCGCCGTCCGGGCCGGCGAGCGCGGTGGCCGTGGTCACTGCTCCTCCTGCTGCTCGGGCTTGTCCATCGGCACCCGGGTGGCCGCGGCCCGCGCCCCGGCCAGCGCGGACTCCAGATCGGCGATACGGGCGTCACGCTCGGCGAGTTCGGCGGCGACGCGGTTCAGGGCGTCGTCCACGTCGGCCATGCGGTAGCCGCGGGCGGCGAGCGGGAAGCGCAGGCTGTCGACGTCCTCGCGGGTGACGGGGCGGTCCGGGGGCAGCGGGTCGTGGAGCCGCTCGGGGGCCGCCTCCGGCAGCGGGCCGGTGCCCTCGCCGCCGCCCAGCACGGCGAGCGTCACCGCGGCGACCACGACGGCGAGCGCGATGACCAGGAACAGGAACATAACCATCGCCGGCTACCCCACGTTCGGTGTCTTCAGTGTCAGGGTCCGATCGTGCCATGCGACGCTGACAGTTAGGGTCACAGGCGGCGCAAGACCAGGAAGAACCCAGGATGTACGAGGAGAGGTCGCAGCGGATGCTCAGGCTGGGCAGGCGGGAATTCGGCGCGCACGAGCCGGTGATCATGGCGATCGTGAACCGGACGCCGGACTCCTTCTACGACCAGGGGGCGACGTTCCGCGACGAGCCGGCTCTCGCGCGCGTGGAGCAGGCGGTGGCCGAGGGCGCGGCGATCATCGACATCGGCGGGGTGAAGGCGGGTCCGGGCGAGGAGGTCGGCGCCGAGGAGGAGGCACGGCGGACGGTCGGCTTCGTCGCCGAGGTGCGCCGGCGGTTCCCGGACGTGGTCATCAGCGTCGACACCTGGCGCGCGGAGGTCGGCGAGGCGGTCTGCGAGGCGGGGGCCGACCTGCTGAACGACGCGTGGGGCGGGGTCGATCCGGGCCTCGCGGAGGTCGCGGCGCGGTACGGCGTGGGGCTGGTGTGCACGCACGCGGGCGGGGTCGAGCCGCGGACGCGGCCCCACCGGGTGGCGTACGACGACGTCATGGCCGACATCCTGGACGTGACCGTGGGGCTCGCCGAGCGGGCGGCCGCGCTGGGCGTGCCGCGGGAGTCGATCCTGATCGACCCGGGGCACGACTTCGGCAAGAACACCCGGCACAGCCTGGAGGCCACACGGCGGCTGGACGAGATGGTCGCGACGGGGTGGCCGGTGCTGGTGTCGCTGTCCAACAAGGACTTCGTGGGCGAGACGCTGGACAAGCCGGTGAAGGAACGGCTGCTGGGGACGCTGGCGACGACGGCGGTGTCGGCGTGGCTGGGCGCGCAGGTGTACCGGGTGCACGAGGTCGCCGAGACCCGGCAGATCCTGGACATGGTGGCGTCCATCGCGGGGTGGCGCCCGCCGGCGGTGGCACGGCGCGGCCTGGCGTAAGGCTCCGCCGTCGCGCCGGGTTCGGTCGGCCGCGGGCGCCGCCCACCGAGGCTCACCCACGGGACCCGCGGGATGGGCCCTCCCGGCCCGGCAGGACAGAAGGTCCCGCCATGCGGCTCCACCCCGGGCCCCGGCAGCAGGGGCCCGTGCCTTGCCCGCCGGGAACCGGCCTTCCCCTCTCACGCCGGACTCCTCCCGGGCCGCATCGAGAAGACCTCGCCGTGCCCGGGAGTGGGGCGCCCGAGCCTCGGTGAGGCCGAGCACCTGGTCACGTGCGAGGGGAGCGCTGCGCCTACGGGATGGTGGCCGGCACCTACCTACCGGCCCGCCTCCTTCGACACCAGGGCCACCGCCTCCTCCACGTCGTCCGTGACGTGGAACAGCAGCAGGTCCGCCTCGGACGCCTTGCCCTGGGCGACCAGGGTGTTCTTCAGCCAGTCGACCAGGCCGCCCCAGTACTCCGTGCCGAACAGGACGATCGGGAACTGCGTGACCTTCTGGGTCTGGACCAGGGTGAGCGCCTCGAAGAGTTCGTCCAGCGTGCCGAGGCCGCCGGGCAGGACCACGAAGCCCTGCGCGTACTTGACGAACATCATCTTGCGCACGAAGAAGTAGCGGAAGTTGAGCCCGATGTCGACGTACTTGTTCAGCCCCTGCTCGAAGGGCAGCTCGATGCCCAGCCCCACCGAGGTGCCGCCCGCCTCGCACGCGCCCTTGTTGGCGGCCTCCATGGCGCCGGGGCCGCCGCCCGTGATCACCGCCCAGCCGGCCTCCACCAGCGCGCGTCCCAGCCGTACCCCGGCCTCGTACTCCGGCGAGCCCGCCGGTGTGCGGGCGGAACCGAAGACGCTGATCGCGGGCGGCAGTTCGGCCAGCGTGCCGAAGCCCTCGATGAACTCCGACTGGATGCGCAGCACCCGCCAGGGGTCGGTGTGCACCCAGTCGGAGGGGGCCCGCTCGTCCAGCAGCCGCTGGTCCGTGGTGCTGGCCTCCACCTTGTCCCGTCGCCGCAGGACCGGTCCGAGTCGCTTCTCGTCCGGCGGGATCTTCTTCCCCTCGGGGTTCCCGGTCGGCATGTGCGCTCCCTCCGTCGTGCGGTCCGTACACCTCAGCGTAGATCTGCGCGGGTTACGGCTGAGGGACGTGAATATGTCCGCCGCACTGCGCCGTAAACACGGCCGAACGGGTCATGACGTCAGCCAGGACCGCAGGCGCTCCTCCCCGGCGAGGATCTTCGCCGTCTCCACGCGCTCGTCCCGCTTGTGCGCCAGGAGCGGATTGCCGGGGCCGTAGTTGACCGCGGGGACGCCCAGCGCGCTGAAGCGGGCGACGTCCGTCCAGCCGAACTTGGGCTTCGGGGAGCCGCCCACCGCGTCGATGAAGGCCCGCGCGGCCGGGTGGGACAGGCCGGGCAGGGCGCCGCCGCTGTGGTCGTCGATCACGAACTCCTCGACCCCGCAGTCCGCGAAGACCTCCCGCACATGTGCGATCGCCTCGTCGCCGGTGCGGTCCGGCGCGTAACGGAAGTTGACCGTCACCACACAGGCATCGGGGATCACGTTGCCCGCGACGCCGCCCGAGATCGCCACCGCGTTCAGGCCCTCGTGGTACTCCAGACCGTCGATGACCGGCCGGCGCGGCTCGTAGGCGGCCAGCTTCGCGAGGATCGGCGCCGCCGCGTGGATGGCGTTGGAGCCCATCCAGCTGCGCGCGGAGTGGGCGCGCTCGCCGCTGGTCTTCAGCAGCACCCGCAGGGTGCCCTGGCAGCCGCCCTCGACCTCGCCGTCGGACGGCTCCAGCAGCACCGCGAAGTCGCCCTCGAGCCACTCGGGACGTGCCTCGGCGACGTGCTTGAGGCCGTTGAGGTCGGCGGCGACCTCCTCGTTGTCGTAGAAGACGAAGGTCAGGTCGCGGTTGGGCGCGGGCACGGTGGCCGCGATGCGCAGCTGTACCGCGACGCCCGCCTTCATGTCGCAGGTGCCGCAGCCCCACAGCACGCCGTCCTCGTCCAGCCGGGAGGGGACGTTGTCGGCGATCGGCACGGTGTCGATGTGGCCGGCGAGGACCACGCGCTCCGCGCGGCCCAGGTCGGTGCGCGCCACCACGTTGTTGCCGAGGCGGTCCACCGTCAGGTGCGGCAGGGCGCGCAGCGCGGCCTCGATCGCGTCCGCGAGCGGCTTCTCCGTGCCGCTCTCGGAGGGGAAGTCGACGAGCTGCGCGGTGAGAGCCGCGGCGTCCAGCGTGAGGTCAAGCGGGGTTTCGGCCATGGCTCCGACCCTATCCCGCGCTCTCGGCCGCCCGCCGTTCCCTCGGTGTCGCGCACCCCTGGAGACGCCCACGGCGCCCTCCAGTAACTTGTACGACGTGCCAGAGCCGTCCCCCACCTCTCCCAGGCGTCGCAGCCGTCTCCTGCGTCTCGGCGCGGCCGTCGTGGTGCTGTGCGCGGTCGCCGGTTACCTCGTGGTGCAGTACCTCACCGGAGGCGCCGGCGCCCCGGGCTGCAAGGTGGTCTCGGGCAAGGACGACGGAGCGACGTACACGTTCACGCCGGAGCAGGCGGTGAACGCGGCGACGATCGCGGCCGTCGGCACCAACCGGGACCTGCCCGAACGCGCCGTGACGATCGCGCTCGCCACCGCGCTGCAGGAGTCCGGGCTGCGCAACCTCGACCACGGTGACCGCGACTCCCTCGGCCTGTTCCAGCAGCGGCCCTCGCAGGGCTGGGGCACCGAGCGGCAGATCATGGACCCGACGTACGCGGCGGGCATCTTCTACGAGCACCTGGTCAAGGTCCACGACTACACCGAGCTCCCGCTCACGGTGGCCGCACAGCGCGTGCAGCGCAGCGGCTACCCGGAGGCGTACGCCAAGCACGAGCCGGACGCGGCACTGCTCGCCGCGGCCCTGACCGGGCAGTCCGCGGCCACGCTGACCTGCACCGGCCGTCCCGGCGCGGACGCCACGGCCGGCCCGGACGCGGTACGGGCCGCGCTCGTGCGGGACTTCGGGCGGGGCGCGTTCCAGGAGACCGGCGCGGAGGTCGGCGCCAAGGGCCGGCCCGCCCCGTCGCCGTCCGTGAGCGCCGAGGCCGACGGGCACGCGGTGAGCGTGCCGGTGCCCGCCGGTGACGGCCGGCGCGGGGTGCGCGAACGCGGCTGGCAGCTGGCGCACTGGGCGGTGGCCAACGCCTCCGCGCTGCACATCCGGCGCGTGACGTACGCCGGGCGGGAGTGGAGCGCCGGGAACACCGACAGCGCGTGGCGCGAGAGCGGCCGGGACACGGACACGGACACGGCCGCATCGGGGCCGGCCGGCACGGACACCGGTACGGTCCGGATCGTCACCGCGCAGTAGTGCGGCCATTCACCCGCAGGAGTTACTCGGCGGGGGTTCCGCGGATGCGGTGCGCACGTTTTCGCGCCGTCACCCACGTACACGCGAAATCCCTTGGAAACACAGGGGCGTAAGGATTCGGCACACTTTCGCACCGGGCGCTCTTTGCCCGTGTTTATCCGCAGCCGATAATGCGACGCATTGCCAACTCTTTACGTTGGCGATCCGCAACCTTCGCGGGCTTCGAGCGGTAGTCACTGCGTCCGAGCCCGGCCGATCACCGCCAGTCGATCGCCAACTCACGGGCCCGGACGGACAGTTCAGCGTTTCACCGATCTCTCCCGTCGAAGGAGCATCATGTCCCTCCCCCTGACCCGCCGGATCGCCCGCGCCGCGCTGCTCGTCGCTGCAGGAGCGGCCGCCGGGGTCGGTGCGGCCGGCTCCGCCAGCGCGGCCCCCTCCCTGCCCGCGACCCCCGACCTGGGCGGGCTGACGGCCCTGGACGGGGCGAGCGTCGCCAACCAGGCCGACAGCGCGCTGCAGCACTCCTCCGCCGCCGCCGGTGAGACCAGCGGCAAGGCGGTCCAGCAGGCGGTGCCGGCCGCGGGCAAGAGCGGTGGCAGCGCGGTGAAGAAGCTGACGCCGGTGGCGCAGAAGGCGGCCGGCGAGGCGGCCGGTTCGGCGGGCGGCCTCCTCGGCGACACGGCCAAGACCGCGACGCAGGGCGGCCTGCCGACGGACTCCCTCACCAAGGGCGCGCCGTCGCTGCCGGTGGGCGGTCTGCCGCTGGGCGGCTGACGGTCCGCGGCGCTTCGCTGCGCGGCTTGAACGGCTGGTACGGCCTTGCACGGCTGGTACGGCGACGGGGTCCGGGTTCCTCCCGGGCCCCGTCGCTTTGTGCCGCCCTGTCTGTGGTCGGGCACGCCGGTGCCAGGGTCGGGTGCTCACGTGGTTCGAGTGCGGGCGCGTCGTGGCTGGTCGCGCAGTTCCCCGCGCCCCCCAGGGGGGGCCGGGGACAGCCGGTGTTGCCCGCGGGGGGGCG